>CAMYJN010000009.1 GCA_947258625.1 uncultured Polyangiaceae bacterium
CGCCTTCTCGCGCACCGGCTGGGAGCCGGAATAGAGCGTTCGAGTCGCTGCAATTCCGCCGGAGAGCGACCGCCAGGCCAAGAGAGCAAGTTCGGCGTCTCCCTCGGCTTCGAGCTCCTTGGCGAGGGACTCCAGTTCAGAGACCGCTTCGGCGTGATACGGGCTCAGAGGCAGGGCCCACCGAATCGATCGGCGGTAGTGCTCGATCGCTCGGTCGGGCCGATCGTCCTGGCGGTAGGCCCTCGCCGCGGCGAGCTCCTCGCGAGCCTCGGATGCGACGCGTCCGAAGAGCAGCGCGAGCACGGCGATGATGGCGATCCCCGCCACGATGCCGGAACGCTTCCAGACGTAGCTCACAAGAAGTCTCGGCGTCGGAAAATCAGCGCCGCGATGAAGAGCGTCGCCCCGGCATAAAGGATTGCGTAGCCCATCGATGTTGCCAGGTAAGTCAGCGGTTCACCAAAGGCGGTGGTCGTTGCCACCAGCGTATTTCGACCCGGGACAAAAAGATTGAAGTTGGGTAGGAACTCGGCCAGCCAACGGAGCAGGGACTTCATCGCAGGGCTGAGGACGCGAGTTTCCATCGCCACCATGTCGTGTGCCGCCCGGCCAACCAGCCAAACCCCGAACGTGAAGGCACCTGTGAGAAAGGGAGTCGAAAAAGACGAAAACAAGAGCGCCACGGCCGTGAGAATGAGCACCTCGCCTAGGCTCAGCAGGAACGAAGCGAGCAGCTGAAAGAGCTCGACATCGACCGTCGAGCAAATCCAAGCCGATGCGCCGAGCGCAACCAGGGACCAAATCGGCACGACCAGTGTTCGGTCTTTGGCGACCAAAAAGGCAATGCCGAGACTGACCAGCAGGGCGACCGGCACGGCGATTACGAGCGTGGTCGACGCCTGTGCCTGAATGGCGGTCACCAGCAGTTGCAGGGCGCCCATGATCGCGATGAACACCGCGCAGGTCGCCACGATGCCGAAGTATTTGCCTAGCAAGAATTCGAATCGCGCAATCGGCTTGGGAAGGATCACGTACAGCGTCTTCCGCTCGATCTCTTTGTAGAGGAGCGAGGAGCCGAGGAAAATCGCAACGACCACCGAGAACAACGAGATCGACGCGAGCCCGAGATCGGTCACGACCCGCATCTGCTGATCGAGTGAAAGCTCCGCCAGCGCCAAGGTCAGCGCCAGGACGGCCGCTGCAAGGACGAGCACGCCGATCAAGACCCGATCGCGCACGGCTTCGCGATAGGTGTTGAGAGCAATCGCATAGATTCGCGCGACGCTCACGGGCCCATCCAGTATGCGCGCCCGGTCACGAAGTGACTCAGAACATTGATCGCCATCAGCAACAGCACAGCCGACGTCAAGGTACCGGCGATTTCGAGCCACCGTGAACTTTCAGGCTGCCGCGCGAGACCCCAGGCGCGAAACGAAGCCGCGATTCCCTGCGACAAGAAGAGCCCGAGCGCGCCGAGGCCCAGCACGTAGAAGGCCATGACGGCGGGGCGTGACAGAAACTCACGCAAGAGCTCGTACTGACTGATGGCGACCGGTCCGACACGGACGGTCATGACCCAGTGCAGAACGAGCTGTGAGACGACGAGAGCCCAAGCAAGGCCTCCGGCCAGCTTCTGCAGCCGCCAGCAGCCATTCGAACGGTACGGCCCGGCGGTTTCAGCTGTCTCCGACCCGAGCATGCTCCAGCCGCGCGCGTAGGCTGCGAGGGAGCCCAAGACCAGCACTGTCCAGATGAGGAGCGAAAGCCAGCTCGCGGGCGACTCTTCGGCGAACGAGCTTGCACCAAGGAGCGCGGGCCAAAGCCGGGCCAACTCCACGACGAAAAGAACGGCGAGGGGCCAGACCGTGAGGGCGATGTGGCTGCGATAGCGCGGCACGGATTACTACCTAACGCTCAGGCGTTTGGCTGGTCAATTTACTTCAATCGCGGGACCTTGCTCGAGCCGTCAGTCCGTCGCCTCAGCCCCAGAAGTGTCAGCGGCTCGTCGGACAAAGTCAGCCGAATCCGGTCGCCAATCCCGATGGCGTACACCTTCTGGGTACCGTCGAGGAAGATCCGGCCCTTGGTCATGCGGCTGGTGATCTCGAGGACCTCGTCACGCGCGAACATGCCTTTGACGAGCCGATATTTGTTATCGACGCCACGGTACGGCTCGCGGACGACAAACTGGACCTTCTGCGAGCCTATCGGAAGTACCTTGCCGCCAGCCGAGCGAAGCGCGGCCGTTGAACCGGCCGCCGGGCCGACCCAGACCCCGCTCGACATCTGACGCTCCTGCTCGCCGCTGAATTTCAGGATGTAGCGTGAGGTCGCGGCGGGGCTCTCGTGGCAGTAGAGCGCGTCGTTGAGCACGCGTGTCGAGATGAGCTTGTCGCCCACATCGACCCGCATCCGCGCAAGACGGCTCGACTTCAGGCTTCCATCGAGGGCAGCAGCCAGCACTTCACCGACATCGTGCGCGTCCCCAGCGCAGAAGTAGCCGACACTGGTATCCGGTGCGCTGTTGATCGCCAGCATTGGAGTCGAGGAGTCCGCGAGATGAGAGGCCCACAGGAGCGTGCCGTCCCCCCCTAGCGTGACGATGAGGTCCCAGGACCCCTCTGCGGGCATCGGTTCGGGGCGGTATCGAAGGATCGCTCGCGCCCCCAAGTCACGAAGCGCCTCCTTCGCGTGCTGCAGCGTTGCCTGATGAATTTCGTGCTCGTGAAGCAGCCCTTCGACCGAGACATCGCTGTGCTCGATCAGCTCCCGAAGCCGTGCCTGCGCGCGACCTACGTAGCGTTGGTAGGTGCTCTTCTTGTAAACGACGAGAACTCTGGGTCGCATGCATGACTCTTGGTGAGGTTCGCGACTCGCCGCGCCTTACCCGGCCGGAATCTTCTTCGCGTCAGCCAGGAACCGCTCGAGGCCGATGTCGGTGAGAGGATGCTTCAACAGCTGGAGGATGACTTTGTGCGGAATCGTCGCGACGTCCGCGCCGATGAGCGAGGCCTGCACGGCGTGAACGGGATGACGAATGCTCGCGGCGAGGACTTGTGTGGTCAGCCCATAGTTTTGGTAGATCGTGACCAGTTGCTCGACAAGCTCCATCCCGTTGCCCGCGATATCGTCGATACGGCCGATGAACGGACTGATGTAGGTTGCCCCTGCCTTGGCGGCGAGCAGCCCTTGCGTCGGGCTGAAGCATAGCGTGACATTGGTACGGATGCCTTCGTCGGTGAGCGTTCGCACCGCCTTGAGCCCCTCGGGGATCAAGGGAATCTTGACGACGATGTTCTCGTGCATCTTCGCGAGGACTCGGGCCTCTTTGACCATCCCCTCGTAGTCGGTTGCAACGACCTCCGCGCTGATCGGGCCGTCGACGACTTCGCAAATGTCGACGAGCACCTCTTGGAACGGCCGCCCGGTCTTGGCGACGAGTGATGGGTTGGTCGTTACGCCATCGATGACGCCCATAGCGGCGGCATCACGGATTTCCTCGATGTCGGCGGTGTCGATGAAAATCTGCATGCTGCTAGTAAAGGGCGGGGGGCTCGCAGGGTCAAGCAGAGCATGGGCACAGTCCGGCGCCGTGGAGAAATTCAAGGTCCCGTCACTCGGTGAGCTCGATCTCCACCTCCTCGGTCACATGCCCAGGCTCAGCTGCAGGCTTCGAGAGCGAGCAGACGACGACGCTCGCGAGAACTGCGGCGATCAGCCACAATAGGCTGCCCCCCGGGGTCCATTTGCTCTTTGCGCGCACGGTGGAGTCCTCTCGACTGCAGTTTTGTCGCGGGATTGAAGAATAGGCAAGCGAGGTCGTCAAATCGGCATGCGTAGATTTCTCACAGTTTTCATCCTCTTGGCGGCGTGGAGCAGCAGCGCCTACGCGGAGCGCGAGAGCGGCAAAGTAGACGCGTCGGTTGCGCGTCTCGGCGCGCTCAACGCCGAGGAGAGGGCACTGCTCGCACCGCATCTCGCACACGGGCCCGTTCTGCTGACCGAGTTTCGAAACCGGCAGACCGACCTGCCCGCGGTGATCTACGCGGCGCGTATCCATGCGTCTGCCAAGACGATCGCCGGGGTCATCGGAAAACCCGCGGAGTATCCGCGCTTCATGAACGCGCTCACTTCGGTCGACATTCGCGAGGTGAGCGGGCAGATGACGGCCTTCGACTGGAGTTGGGGCGTGACGCTCTTCTCACTCACCGGCCAGAACGTGATGACGAGCTACCCGGGCAACTCGACGCGAGGATACCGCTTCGACATCCGGACGATCGGCGGAGACCTCGGTATTGGGCGGGTCATGTGGCGCGTCTACCCGGAGGGTCCGAACCGGTCGCTCGTCGTTTTCGCCTCGCGACTCGACATGCGCAACGCGAACTACGTTACGCGTCAGCTCGCGTCGGAAGGGAACGCGGTGAATCGAACGGTCAACGTCGCCGTGGCCATGGTCACGCTGCTCGAAGTCAAAGCGGAAGCCGAACGACGTGCGGGGACGTCGATCGACGGGATTTACGCGCAGAAGCCCCTTCGCCGGCCGCGGGTCGACATGCATGGGCTGCGCTCGTTGCTCGCGCGTGGGGACTTGGTGTTCACGGATATGGACGGCACGACGCTGCACAGCGTCGCGGTCGTGGGCCGAGCCGGCGCGAGCGAGAGGCGAGTGCGCCGCGTGATGCTCGACCCCGAGGAGTTCGGCAAGTCGCTGCTCCACGGAAGCTGCGCAGAGGTCGTCGAACGCAGCGAGAAGGGGACGCGGTTCGAGTGGGAGATCCCGATTCCCCTGCTGCACGTCGGTGGAGAGATGATCCTGCGACCCAGCCCCAGGGTAGTCTCGGTGGATGGCATTTCCGGCACGTTGTCGAAGGGCAAGTGGCGCTTCGACACCTACCGCTACCCCGGAGGCGAAGCCGGCGTCATCGCCTGGGCCACCTTCGATCCGGCAGATTCCCCAAAGCTCATTCGTAAGCTGATCGCTGGAAACACCTATTTCTCACACGGCTTCGTCGCGGCGACCCAGCTCGCCGTGATGCGCTCACTTCGAACACGCGTGCACCTGCTCGGACGCTAACCCGCATCCGCGGCTGCGTCAGCCCTGGCCACAAGGCCAAACCGCGCCATCTCAGAAGCGCAGAGTCGCCGAGGCGCCTGCCCCGCGTGTCTCAATTTGCAATCGCGCCGTTTCACGCTCGCGCTTCCGCTTGTTCTTGTGGGTCATGAATAGCGTGAACGACGTGATCGCGGACAAGGCCGCCAAGCCAAGAGAGACCTCCGCAGAAAGCGCCAGCCGCTCGCCGCGGTCCGCCGCCTGTTTGGTCGGGTTCGACTGGTAATCTTTGTCTTGCCGAAGCGCCAAGCCCCCCAGCACAGCGCCCGCCACTAAGGATGCTGCTGCGATGCTGCCTGTAGAAATCACCGCCCGACGGATGGTTTGATCTTCACGTTCGATCGTGAGCTGAGCCGCCAGTTTTGCCTCTTCGCTTTGCTTGACGACCACATCGCTCGTCTCCTGGGCGCCGAAATCGAGCTCCCGCAGCTCACCGTAGCCGACCTGAACCGTCTGCTCTCCGACCTGCTTTCCGTCTCCCACGACGACCACGATGTGCACCCCGGGATCGACCTCGAGCTCGGCGGGCGTCTTTTTCGTGCTGGGAACGCCATCGAGCAGAATCGCAAGGCCGACTTGGTCAGAGCGAACCAGCAGCACCGCGGGGCTCTTGAGAAGGGTCGCGATCCGAACGTTAATCGATTCGGCGTCTGGAGCATCGGGCCGCTCGACCAGGTACTGCTCCAGCATCGCAACGGCCCCAGGCGCGTCTCCACGGCGCTGCCGCATATCGGCGACCGCAACCAGGAGCGTCGGGTCTCGCTTCAGCTCGAAAGCTCGAAGCCAGGCCTGCTCCGCCGCTTCGTACCGCCTCGCCTCGAAGAACTGTCTGCCCAGCTCGTAGGCGTCCGCCGCGGTGGTCACAGGATTCGAGAGGAGCTCGGCGAGCGCGTCATCTGAGGGCAACGGCGCACCCTGTGTCGGGTCGGCAGCCGGCTGCGCAGCGGCCACGGATGCGGGACCAAGAATGAGCAACGCGAAAAGAAGCAGTCTCATGGAGACTAGGCTCCTCCGTTGCCGCCTTGGCCGCCCGCCCCAGCCGAGCCACCGATGCCGGCCGCGCCGCCCTGGCCAGCGGCGCCGCCCTCACCTCCAGCGCCTGCCATGCCACCCGCGCCCGCCATGCCGCCAGCTGTGCCGCCTTGGCCAGCTGTGCCGCCTTGGCCAGCCGTGCCGCCTTGGCCGCCGGCGCCGCCTTGGTTGCCTCGGAGATCGTCGCATACGAATTGGGTGTCACAGAAGCCCTGTGTAAACGGGCTACTCAGATGACAGCAGATCAGCGAGCCGTCGCATTCGTCGTTCTGAAAGCAAGTGGTGCCGACGCCGCCGACGCAGGCGACCAGAAGAAGAAGGAAAACGGAGACAAGCCAAAGCAAGGGGGAAGTGATGAATCGCATGAGCGCGGCGAGCATAGCTCAGAGGACTTCGGGGGGCCACGCTTCCGGCTCGATCCGCGACAGGCCCCCGCTACACTCCTGCCCCTCGATGCCGATCCCCGAAAACCATGCCGATGCGGCGCGCGCCGGCCGATGTGCGATCGTCGGCCGGGCCAACGTGGGCAAGTCGACGCTGCTCAATGCGCTGCTCGGGCAGAAGCTCGTGATTGCGACGCCACGGCCAGGGACGACCCGGTCCTGCGTGTTGGGGGTCTACGCTTCCAACGATCCGCCCACCCAGATAGCCTTCGTGGACACACCAGGGCTCGAGCGGCCCAAAGGGGCGCTAGGCCGGGTCCTGATCGACAGCGCCAAGCAGGGGCTCGTCGACTGCGACACGATCGTTTTCGTGACCGAGGCGCCAAAAGCAGGCGCAGCGCTCGCGGTTCACGAAAAAGATTGGACCGCTTTGCAGGCGCTCGAGGCCACGAACGTGCCGGTCATCCTCGCGATCAACAAGGTGGACCGTCTCAAAGTCAAAGAAAGGCTCTTTGCCTTCATCGAGGCGTATCAGAAGAATCGCGCATTTGCAGCAGTCGTGCCGATCTCGGCAACTCGGGGAACGAACCTCGACGCCCTGCTCAGTGAGATTCGTGCGACCCTACCCGAGGGGCTTCTTTATGATGCCGAGTTCCTCACCGACAGGCCGGAACGTTTCTTCGTGAGCGAGCTGGTTCGTGAAGCGGCGATGCTCAACACTCGTCAGGAGATCCCGTACGGAATTGCTTGTGATCTCGAGAGCTATCGCGACGAGGGCAGCCTGCTCCGAATCGAAGGCTCGCTCATCGTCGAAAAAGCGAGCCACAAGGCGATCGTGATCGGAAGCCGCGGCGAGACGATCAAGAAGATCAGCACGGAGGCGCGCCAGCAGATCGAGGCTTTCTTGGAGCGCAAAGTCTATCTACGATTATGGGTCAAGGTCATCCCAGGTTGGACCCGAGACCCGACCAAGGTGCGCCAGCTCGCCATCGAAGAGGGTGGGGCATGAGCGGGCGGCGTCACCACCATGCGCGAAGGCCTGCCGGCTCCGTCGTCAACAAACCCTTGGTCGCCATCGTCGGTCGTCCGAATGTCGGCAAGAGCACGCTGTTCAACCGCCTGGCCGGACAGCACATCGCCATTGTAGAGGACGTCCCGGGGGTCACCCGGGACCGCCACTACGCCGATTCGTTTGCACTGGGTCGCGAGTTCGTGCTGATCGACACCGGTGGGTTCGACCCGGACAGCGACGATCCGATGAAGGCTGGCATCACCAGCCAGGTTCGATTGGCGCTCGAAGAGTGTGACGTCGTCGTCTGCGTGGTGGATGCCACGGTCGATCCACTGCCCGCCGACCGTGAAGCCGTTGCGCTCCTGCGCGACGCCGGCAAGCCGGTGATCTTTGTCGCCAACAAGGCGGACTCGCAGGCAAGGGAGCACGACGCGGTGTCCTACTACGAGCTCGGGATTAGCTCGATCATGCCGATCTCTGCGCTTCACGGGCGAGGCATCGGCGACTTGGAAGAGGCGATCTTCGAGCGACTTCCCGAGGTCGTGGAGATCAGCGAACCGGCGCTCGATGTTCCGCGCGTCGCGATCATCGGTAGGCCAAACGCGGGCAAATCTTCGCTAGTGAATCAGCTCTGCGGTGAAGAGCGCCAGTTGGTCGACGACCGGCCGGGAACTACCGTCGACAGCATCGACACGCTGGTCGAGCGTGACGGGCAAAGCCTGATCCTGATCGACACAGCCGGGATTCGCCGCAAACGAAGCGTGAAGAAGCGCGGCGTCGAAGGCCTGAGCGTGCTCCAAGCGATCCGGTCGATCGAGCGCAGCCACGTCGTCGTGCTCATGATCGACGCCGCAGCGGGGATCGGCGAGCAGGACGCAAAAATCGCCGGCCTCGTCCACGACCGGGGCCGCGCCCTGATCATCGCGCTCAACAAGACCGACCTGCTCAGCCGGGAGGCGCAGAAGAAGGCGATGGATCGAACGCGCGAAGTCCTGGCCTTCGTACCGTGGGCACCCATGGTGACGGTGAGCGCACTCGAGGGACGAGGGATCAAGGCTTTGCTAGGACGCGTGGACGACGCGGTGGCAGAGCATCGCAAGCGTATTGGCACGGCCGAGCTCAACCGCTTTTTCGAAGAAGTTTTGGAGAAGCACCCTCCCCCCACCATGCACCATCGGTCGGTTCGGCTCTACTACATCACGCAGGCGAGCGTCGCACCGCCGACGTTCGTCATCATGACCAACTCGCCCAAGGATGTGCACTTCAGCTACCAGCGATACGTGGTCAATCAGATCCGCAAGCGATTTGGCTTTCAGGGGACGCCAATCCGGGTGCGGTACCGCGGCAAAAAGGGCCGGAAGAGCTAGACTCGCACGGTCCGGAGCGCCTTGAGCTTCGCGCGCGTAGCGGGATTGCCGAGCTGCCCGCAGGCGGCCATGACGCCACGGCCTTTGGTCACACGCTCGCGAACGGGCAAGCCTTCGTCGCGGAGCCAGCCGATGAAACGCTCGACCTCGGCCTCCTCGGGTGCGCGCGTCAGCGGGATGGAGCCGGGATTATAGGGAATGAGGTTGACGAGAACCCGATCGAGGGGCCTGCAAAACGCCGCCACCGCACGCGCATCGGCCTCGGTGTCGTTGATCCCGGGCAAAAGACAATAATTGACGCCGAGGGCGAAGTTGCGACGAGGGCGATACGCCACGAGTGCCTGCTGAAGCTTCGCCAGGTCGGTGCGTCGATTGACCGGCATCAGCTCGTTCCGCAGCGAGTCGTTGGCCGCGTTCAAGCTGATCGAAAGATTGAGCCGTTTGAAACCAAGCTGGTCGAGAAGCCGGATTCCCTGGACATGCCCGACTGTACAAATCGTCAGACGCTCCTGGCCGATCGCCAAGCCGGCTTCGTCGTTCAAGACGCGCAGCGCCTGGAGGACGTTCTCGGGATTGTCGAGCGCTTCGCCCATTCCCATGAAAACGAGGTTACGAATCGGCCAGCCGAGGCGATGCCTTGCGACGAGCAACTGGGCGATGATTTCGTCGGTCCGAAGGTGACGGAGCAACCCCATGCGCCCGGTTTCGCAAAATGTGCAGCCCATCTTGCAGCCGACTTGGCTCGAGACGCACAGCGTGTATCGACCGTGCCCCATGGGAATGCGAACCGACTCGACTTCGAGCCCGTCTTTCAATCGCAAGACCATCTTGGAGGTCGCGCCATGGTCGCCGTCATCGGATTTCACGCCGACGAGCTTCGGGAGCTCGAAGGAAAACGCTGCACGCCAGGCCTCGGCGGCCTCCCGGCCGAGCCCAAAGCTCTCTGGCTCGAAACGACCTTCGTGCATGACCTGTCGATGGATCCGCCGAGCCATCCCGTGGCCGCGCGGTAGCAGTGCCTTGGCGCGTTGGGCCAGCTCGGCGTTGCAAAGGCCGTGAATAGGCTGCTTGTTCATCTCAGTCTTGAACCAGGAGGAAGTGCGCCGTTGCCACGGCGACAGGAGAGTCCGGGTCGTCCTGATAGGCGAATACACGAACGTTGGCCACTCGCCTTCCGCGCCGGGTGAACTCCGCCCGAGCAAGCACATCCTGAGGTTTGGCACCGCGAAGGTACTCGACGGTGATGTTGATCGTCTTGGGGATTGCCGTCGTCTCCCCGTGCCACAGCAGTTTGAAGATCGCCGTCGACTCCATGAGCGCGCCAAGCGTGCCGCCATGAAGCGCGGGCACATTGGCGTTGCCGACCAGGTGATCCGAGTAGCGCATTCGGCCGATGACCTCGCCGTCGACGAGCTCGCCGCTGATGCCCATGAATCGGGCGTAGGGGATCGCCTCCTGGAGCGACCTGAAGTCGCCAGTCTGGCGAAGGTCCACCACTGCATCGCGCAGCCTCACTTGGACACCGCGTCTTCCGTTCGCCGTCCTTCGTCCGGAAAAATCACGAACGTCCCAGATGCGGTCGCAATGGGGTTTGCCTTGTCACCATGATGCGCTTTGGCGCGCACAAACGCCACATGCCTGGTGACTTTGTAGCAATGGGCGCCGCAGATCACTTCTTGGTGCGGCAGTGCCGGACGGACGTAGTCGATTCGAAGATCGAGCGTTGCGATTCGCCGTGGAGCTGCAAGCGACATGATGACCGCTCCGCCGCAGGTCGCGTCGATCAGGCTGGTTATGCAGCCGCCGTGAAGCACCTCCGTCTCGGGATTGCCTACCAGATCCAAGCGATAAGGAAGAGCAAGCGAAAGATGCTCCGGCCTGTAGTCGACGACGCGAAGACCCAAAGCCTGGTTGTGTGGGACCGCGCCGACGTAACGCCCCTCGAGGCGTCGCCTGATTTCATCCTTCTGCGGAAGAAAGGGGTCGGACACGGATCACCCTCTAGCAGGCTTCGGCCACGTGGCTCAAGGCGCAAGGCTAGACACGGGGTGGCGGCGGCGGGGTGACCTGCTCGCCGAGCCAATTGTCCGACGAGACGAACTCCACGCCTTCGCTGCTCCGATCGAGGAGATCAGGGTGATCGGTGAGCACCCGAGCCACCCCGGCGGCCTTTGCGAGGGCGACGAGCGCGTCGTTCCAGTCTTCGATGAAGAAGTCGTTCGTTTCGACGACGTCGACGAGACCGCGAATGGTCGTCATCTGCTGTGCGACGGCATCATCTTTGAATTCCGGAAGCGCATGAAGCATCGACTCGACTCGTTCCATGACCCAGGTCGAAGTCTTGGGTTTGACAGGGCCTCCAAATGCGCGCCGTACAGCACGCTCCGGCGGAGAGCCGAACGCGATCGAAGCATTGACGTAGATGTCGGGGGCTAAAACGACGTCCATGGGCGAAGCGTAACACGGTGCCAGGAGGCTTGACATCGTTCCGGCCAGAGGTAGTCGTCAAACATGAAGGCGATCTGGATTTCGAAGCACGGAAAGCCCGACGTGTTGGAGCTCCGCGAGAGCCCGGACCCGATCCCAGGGCCCGGCGAGGTCAGGATTCGAGTCCGAGCGTCTGGAATCAACTTTGCAGACATTATGGCCCGGCAGGGGCTGTATCCGGACGCCCCGTCCCCGCCGATGGTAGTTGGCTATGAGGTGTCGGGCATCATCGACTCGGTTGGCGAGGGCGTCGCGGATCGGAGCGAAGGCCAACGTGTCTTGGCGATGACCCGGTTTGGCGGTTACGCAGAGGCCGTGTCCGTCGACGCGGCGCAGACGTTCGTGATGCCGGAGAATATGAGCTTCGAAGAAGGTGCCGCGCTTCCCGTGACCTATCTGACCGCCCACCACATGCTGTTCAACGTGTTTCGACTGAGAGCAGGGGACCAGGTCTTGATTCACCAGGCCGCGGGCGGCGTGGGTACCGCGGCAAGCCAGCTCTGCCGCTCTTTCGGAGGGGTCACGACCTACGGAACCGCGTCGAAGGCCAAGCACGACTATGTGCGGCACAACGGCTGCGATCACCCGATCGACTACCACTCCGTCGACTACGTAAAAGAGGTCCGAAGACTGACCGGCGGCCGCGGGGTGGACTGCGTGCTCGACGCGCTCGGGGGCGATGACTGGAAAAAGGGCTTCTCTTTGCTTCGACCCGGAGGTCTCCTCATCTCGTTTGGCTGGGCAAACATGGCGAAGAAGGGAAAACGCCGTCTGACCCATCTGCTTGGGGAATTCACACACGTCCCCTTGTGGACGCCGCTTCGCTTGATGCAGCAGAACAAGGGCGTGGCGGGAGTCAACATGGGGCAGCTCTGGGACGAGCGCGACCTGACGTTCGACGCGTTCACGGCACTCTTGAAGCTCTACGAGGAACAGCAAATCGAGCCCCACGTCGATCGCTGCTACCCCTTTGGGTCCGCAGCAGAAGCGCATGCGTACATCGAAGCTGGCCAAAACACTGGGAAGGTCCTACTGACGCCATAGCCATGACTGTCCGTCTCTGTTTCGTTTGTCTTGGAAACATCTGTCGCTCGCCTACAGCGGAAGCGACCATGCGTCAGCTCCTCGAGCTCGAGCAACTCACGGCTGAAATCGAGATCGACAGCGCGGGAACGGGAGACTGGCATGTGGGCGAGCCTCCCGACCGCCGTGCGAGGGTTTCGGCGAAGCTCCGGGGCATCGAGCTCGCCGGTCGCGCGCGCAGGGTGGAGACGAAGGACTTCGTGCGTTTCGATTACTTGATCGCGATGGATCGCGCGAACCAGCGTGACCTGCTGCGGATGGCATCCGACGATTTGGCCAAGGCAAAGATCGTTCTTTTCCGGAATTACGATCCCGACTCTCCCCGTGATGCCGATGTACCCGACCCATACTACGGTGAGGGCGACGGTTTCGAAACCGTGCTCGACATCTGCGAAGCGGCGTCGCGGGGGCTGCTGCAACAGATCCGAGAGAACCATCGGCTATGAGCCCCGAGCTGCGCACGGCGCTCGAGCAACGGTTCGGCAAACCGCTGCGCCACGCAAAACCCCTCGGTGGCGGCGACATCAACGACGCATACCAGGTCGCCCTGGGCGACGGGACGCAGCTCTTCGTGAAGACGCACTCGAATCCGCCGTCAGGTATGTTCGAAGCGGAAGCGCGCGGGCTTCGCTGGCTCGCGGAGGCGAACGCGATTCGGACTCCTCGCGTGATCGCAGTCTCGGATGCGCGGCCGGCGTACCTGGCGCTCGAGCTGATGACGCCTGCAAAGCGTCGGGCGGCGTTCGATGAATCTTTGGGTCGATCGTTGGCTGCCCTCCATGCGTATGGCGCGCCCTCGTTTGGGCTCGACCACGACAATTTCATCGGCCGGCTCGCCCAATCGAATGGAGTGAGCGACGATTGGGCCTCCTTTTACTGGTCATCCCGACTCGAGCCGCAGCTGAAGCTTGCCACGGACCGAGGCTTGACCGATTCCGCGACGCGTTCCGGTTTCGACGCCTTGCGGCGCGTTCTTCCCGATCGAGTCGGCGCGGCAGAGCCTCCGTCCCGCCTGCATGGCGACCTCTGGGGAGGAAACCTGCACGTCGATGACGAGGGGCAACCCGCATTGATCGATCCTGCTGTCTACGGGGGTCACCGCGAAATCGATCTTGCGATGATGCGACTCTTCGGCGGCTTCGGCGAACGTGTCTTTGCCTCGTACGCCGAAGCCCGACCGCTCGCGCCGGGTGCGGCAGAGCGAATCGCCCTCTATCAGCTCTACCCTCTTTTGGTGCACGTGAACTTGTTTGGCGGCACCTACGTCGGGTCCGTCAAGCGCGCGCTGTCGGACTGCGCTTGAGAGCTGCGCCTCGGCCGCTGTTCTTGACACCGTGGCGCCAGCGACCCAGATACGCATGATGGTTCTTTTCGGCGCAAACGAACGGACGACGGGCGAGCGCCCGGCGGTACTCTTGATCGACCATGGGAGTCGGCGGGCTGTGGCCAACGCGCTGCTCGACGAAGTCGCTGCCTTGGTCAAGAAGCGCCTCGGCCGCGAAAGCATCGTGGAGCCTGCCCACATGGAGATCGCAGAGCCCACAATCGCCGACGGCTTCGCTCGCTGCGTCGAGCAAGGTGCGACCACTGTTGTCGTTCACCCGTTCATGCTGGCCCCAGGGCGGCACGTGACCGAAGACCTGCCACGCCTCGTTGCGGAAGCCGCTGCCCGACATCAGGGCGTTCGGTTTTCGATGGCGGCTCCGCTCGGCAGTCACTCCGGCGTCATCGACGCGGTGATCGAACGCTGCCAGTCGGCGCTTCCAGACTCCGAACCTTCAGCAGGCTAGGGGATTAGAATCACCTTGCCGGTCGTCTTGCGGCCACCGAGCGCAGCGAGGGCAGCTTCGGCGTCGCAGAGAGGATGCGTCGCAGAGACCAGTGGGGCGATTTTCCCCATTGAATGGAGGCGCACAATGGCCTCCTGGGCTTCCTGAATTACCTGGGGATTCTTCTTGAAGTAGAGCCCCCAGTGAAGCCCGACCAAAGAGAAGTTCTTCACCAGGACGCGGTTCATCTTCGCAGATGGGATTCGACCGCTCGCGAAGCCGATGATCAGAATCCTTCCTTCGAAAGCGATGCATTTGGTCGACAGGTCGAAGGTATCCCCGCCAACCGGGTCGTAGATCACATCCGCCCCGCGCCCTGCGGTCAACTCCCTGACCCGCTCGACCCAATCCTCTCCTCGGTAGTTGATGACCTCGTGCGCTCCGTGCTGTTTGACGAGCGTGAGCTTTTCAGTTGTCCCAGCCGTGCCGATGACCTTTGCACCGAGCGCAACTCCGAGTTGAACCGCCGCGAGCCCGACTCCTCCGGCCGCTGCGTGCACTAGGAGCGTTTCGCCTGCCTCGAGGCTCGCGCGATTCACCAGCCCGACGTAAGAAGTCTGATAAACGAGCCCGAGGGCCGCGGCTTCCTCGAAAGTCATCTCGCTGGGAATGGGAAAGACACGCGCTTCGGGCGCAGCCACGGTCGAAGTGAAACCACCGTATTCCAGTAGGGCGCTCACTCGATCGCCGACGGAGAAGCGCGAGACACCTTCGCCAAGCGTTCGAACGATTCCTGCGACCTCCGCACCGGGCGAAAACGGAAGCTCCGGCTTAACTTGATACTTGCCTTCGGTAATGAGGATGTCGAAGAAGTTGCAGCCCACCGCCTTCACATCGATGACGACCTCGCCCGGGCCAGCGTACACTTCGCTCAGCTCCTCGCGCTCGAGGGCCGCCGGACCCGCCAGCTCCCGCACCACCATCCTGTACATAGAGCCGAAGTTTGCCCGAAAAACGGGACAAGACTAGCCAGCCGCACCAAAAACGCCGCGGTGCTGGTATAATCGTGGCGATGGCTGGGCCGAAGCGAAAGTACCCGCTGCCCGCGGGTGTCATTCCGGCGGCACCGGAGGGTGGCACGGAGGACATTGGGTCGCGCGTGCGCAGCAAGGCGCCCGCGGCAGCCGACCGGGGCTCGGACAGCCAACCGGTGCTCAAGGAAAACCTCGTCGACCTCGCGCGAAGGCTCGTCGACGAGCTGGTCACTCTCGGCCCCAATGAAATCGCACCCGTGGTGAGGCGCCTGATGGCGCTCGGGAATTTCGCGCTCGAGGAGCTGGCCGAGAGCTTCCCGG
>CAMYJN010000010.1 GCA_947258625.1 uncultured Polyangiaceae bacterium
CGAGATGTCGACGCAGATGTTCGTCGTCATCGCCGGCGAGCTCGAGGTCATCAAGAAGGGCGAGTCCGGTGGTGACGTTCGAGTGGCAGTCCTCGGCCCCAGTGACTGGTTTGGCGAAATGTCGATCATCGACGTGCAGCCCCGATCGGCAAGCGTGCGTGCCGTTGCGCCTACCTTGGTGGTCTCGGTCACGGCCGACCACGTGGAGAACCTGCTCTACCGTCGCGACGTCAAGGATTACGCTCTGTTCATCATGAACATCGCCCGTGAGCTCAGCCGCCGTCTCCGGGTCGCAGACGGAATCCTCGCCCAGTTCTACGCCGCACTCTCTCATCAGTATGGCCCGACGCCCAAGGGCTAAGGTCTTACAGAAAGAGCCCCTAGTAAACGCCAGGCGGCGGCGACGTCAGCGCCTTGATCCCGTCGTGGTTCTTCAGCCCCTCGAGAATGATCGTCGCCGTCTCCTCGATGGCGCAGTTGGTCACATCGATCACCATCCACTCGGGGTTAGTGCGGAGGATGCCGTGCGCGTATTCGAGCTCGGCTTTGACGTGGTCGCGAAGACCGTAGTTCGCGTCGGTCGGCATGCCGAGCTGGTGCAGGCGTTGCTGGCGGATGTACATCAACTGGTCGACATCGATGGTCAGGCCCACGACGCGAAAGCCCGGGAGTTGGTAAAGCTCTTCGGGCGGCTCGACGCCGAGCACCAGCGGCACGTTCGCCACCTTGAGCCCGCGCCCTGCCAAATAGGTCGACAGCGGAGTCTTGCTCGTTCGGCTCACGCCCACCAAGACGAGGTGGGCTTTGTGGAGATTGCGCGGTTCCTTGCCATCGTCGCTCTTGACCGCGAATTCGATCGCCTCGACCCGTCGGAAATACTCTTGTGAGAGCGGCATCTCGGCGGTCGGGATGTTTACCGGATCCGCTTCGAGGTAGTGGCCGATCTGAGAGATGAGCGAACCGATCACGTCGACGTGACGGACCTTGAGCCGAGTCGCTTGCTCGTTGAAATGATCGCGCAGCTCTGGGCGGACCAATGTGAAGACGACCATCGCTTGGTCCGCCGCGGCACTCTCCAAAACGGCCGTCAGCGCGCGTCGATCTCGAAGACGACGTTCGATCTTGAGGCGAACGCCATGTTGAGGGAATTGAAGAAGTGTGGCTCGCGTCACTCGCTCGGCTGTTTCGCCCGTCGAGTCGCTGACCACATAGATGACCTTCGCATCCATCGGGGCTGGACTCAGAGCCGGCGGCCCAGCTTGCGCCCGTGCATACGATTGACGCGACGACGGTTCTTCGCCTTGCGCTTGGCATTGCGGCGCGCTGCCTTGTTGCGCTTACGGGACCGGTCGCTGTTCACGATGTTCAAGTACATGGCTGACTCCTGAGGGGCGGCATGTAGGGGATGGTCGAGAGCTGCGCAAGCCGTCCGCCATCAGCGATTTCGTCTTGGGACGAGCAGCCAGTAGTCGAGGTCGAGGAGGACATCCTCGTGATAGACGTCCCTGCCCTCCTTGGAAACCTTGAGCGGAAAGCCGGACTCGGTCGGCCGAACGTCTCGCAACCCCACCAATCTAACCCGCAGGGCCCCACAGTCGGTGCGGCCAGGAATATCGGCCTTATCGAGGATCTCGCTGTAGGCGTAGATGGTGTCACCGGCGAAAGTGGGGTTTGCGTGAGCGCCGCCGTTCCAGGCGAGGATTCCAAGAACCTTTTCCATCCCGTTGAAGGATAGTGAGCGCGCGATGCTGATCACGTGTCCGCCGTACATCAAACGGCGACCGAAGCGGGTGTCTTTCGTTTGGACCGCGTCGAAGTGGACTTTGGCGGTGTTCTGATAGAGCCGCGTCGCGATTGCGTGCTCCGCCTCTTCGATCGTCATCCCGTCTACGTGGTCGATCTTCTCACCCCGCTCGTAATCTTCGAAGTACGCGCTGCCGCCCGCGGGCCAGTCTTCGTACCGGCTGAGATCGAGATTGGCGGGAACCACGAGGTCCGCCGGAGCGACTTCCTTGGGCATCGGCGGGCGGTCGGCTGCGCCGGTGGGGGTGGACGGGTCACGCTTGTGAACCATCACCCATCGGTAGAATTCGAGAACCGCTTCACCGCGCTGATTGGTCCCGACCGTCTTGACCCAGACGACGCCGGTCTTGCCGTTGCTGTTCTCTTTCTTGCCGATGACTTTGGAGACGGAGCGCATCGTGTCGCCGGGATAGACCGGTGCCAGGAACCTCACCCCGGCGTAACCGAGATTCGCCACCGCATTGAGCGAGACGTCGTTGACGGTCTTTCCGAACACGATGTGGAAGGTGAGCATGTCGTTGATCGTCTCGCGGGGATGGCCCAGAGAACGAGCGAACTCCGCGGAACAGTGCAGCGGATAGCGGGAACCGGTAAGCCCAATGTAGAGCGCCGCCTCGCCTTCGGTGATGGTGCGCGGCACGGCGTGAACCAGCTCCGCACCCACTTCAAAATCCTCGAAAAAATTGCCTGGATTCGTCTTCGCCATGTGATTTCCTCGTTTGCGACGGGGCGACTCTAGCCCGTAAAGTTGGCGCTGTCGCGCTGCGAGCTTGAATGCTATCTAGGGGCGCAATGGACATGGGGAAAGAGCGCGCCGCCATGGTGGAGCACCAGCTTCGGCGTCGGGGAATCGGCGACAGCCGGGTGTTGGCCGCGATGGGCGAAGTGCCGCGCGAGGCCTTCGTCCCCGAAGCACAGAAGCGAAACGCGTACGCCGACGGCGCCCTTCCTCTTTCGCACGGGCAGACCATTTCACAGCCACTGATGGTCGCGATGTCCGTCGAGGCGCTACGCCTCGAGGGGCACGAGACCGTTCTCGAGATCGGAGCTGGGTCAGGCTATCAGGCGGCCGTTCTGTCCAAGCTGGCCAAGCAAGTGTACGCGATCGAGATCATTCCGGAGCTGGTCCAACAAGCGCGGGATGTTCTCGACTCCTTGGGCATCGACAACGTCGAGCTCATCTGCGCCGATGGACGTAAAGGGTGGCCGGAAGGTGCCCCCTATGACGGGATTGTCGTTGCCGCCGCGGCAGAAGAAGCTCCACCGGCTTTGATCGACCAGTTACGAGAAGGCGGGCGTCTCGTCATCCCGGTGGGCGGTAATTGGGGCCAATCCCTTCAGACCTCGCGAAAGCGGGGCGACAGGCTCGAAACGGAAGAGCTTTGTCGATGCGTCTTTGTGCCCCTTGTCTATGGCAGCTAGACTCCGGCCCGCTAAGGAGCACCCAATGAGCATCATCGTCTTTCGGTACCTTCATTTCCTGGGTATCACCTTCTGGATAGGCAGCGCCGTGGCGGTTGCGATTGCGGCGTCCGCGCCAAGCCCATTGGAAAGCGGCATCGCCCAATCCCTCCGCAAGATATCGATTCGCGTGACGACGCCGGCCATGCTCTTTGCCTTTGCTGGGGGCTTCGGAATGCTGATTCCGAACTTCGCCGAGCTCTACGCGAAGCAAGGTTGGATGCATACGAAGCTGGTGCTCCTGCTCGTCCTGGCCGGCGCGACCGGTGTGCTCACCGGCAAGCTACGTCGCTGGGCCGAGGGCCAAGAGGTTTCACCAAAGGTCTTTCGTAAGCTCGCATGGACCCTGTCGATTATCGCCGTTTTGATCATCACGCTCGCCATCTTTCGGCCGTTCTCAGCGTAGCGGGCCGGGCCACATGGTTTGAACGCTAACCGAAGCGGTCGATCCGAGGTGGTAGCAGGTATGGATATGGCTTGAGCAGGAGCTTGCGATAGACCCATCGATCGGCCCGGCGGGCCGCCTGGATGAACGCGTAGGTTTGTGCGTCGCTCTTGTAGTGCGCTCGCACCTCTTTCTCAGTGATCTCCGGGGACAGCGCGAACACTTCGTTGGCCAACGGGATCAACGGCGGAAAGATGTCAGCAAGCCCTTCCTTGATGAGGTTGCCGAGGAAGTCCATCGCCTGCCCACGGATGGAATGATAGTTGTCCAGGATGCCGCGCAGAAGGAATCGGTTCACGATGACCCGGACCGGCGCGGGCAGCGCTCGGGTCTGTTCGGTGAAATCGAAGAGGTCCTTGCCGTCTTCATTGCGCAGAAAGGGCGTTCCCACGTCGATGTAGCGGAGCCGATCGCCGTCGATGGCCCAATTGGAGAGCTGACCATCTGGGGCAAGGCTCGGCGTGACCGCATCTCTGACGTGCTCGAAGATCCGCCGAACGTAGGGAGCGGCGTCCTCTGCGGCCTTGCCCCGAAGGAAATCGGGGCCAAGTGTCCCCGACCGGAGCAAGGGCTGAACGCAGTAGAGGACATGCCCCTCCGGGCACGCCAGGATCGGTGTTTCGGTTTCGACGACGTCGATTCCTGCGTCCGTGAGCTGTGCAATGTAAGACGCGATCAAGGCAGCCGTACGTTCGGCCGCCTCACGCGACGAAAACGGAACCAGGCGCTTGCATGCGAAATCGCCGTGCGGCGTCGCGAGCTTCACCGCGATGGTCACTTCGCCATATCCGATGACGTCCAGGTTTTCCGCATGTCCGGTCCGAACGGCATCCGCGAGCTGATGCTCGAAGTTTTCGATCTCCGCTGCACTCGCCAGCGCCACTACGCGAATGCTTTCGTCATGCGCGCGATCAGATCTTCCGCTTCGTCGTCGGTCAAGATCAAGGGCGGCAAGAACTGAAGCACTCTTCGGTCGTTCCCTGCAGGAAAACAAAAGACGCCCTGCTGCATGATCCGCAGGAGCCCGCCGAGCGCGTCCATCTCGCTCGAGAATCGAAGTCCCATGAAGAGGCCTCGGCGTCGAAGCTCGAAAGGCAGCGGATCGAACGCCTCGGCAAACCGTTCTGACAGGGCGCCCACGTGGTCGAGAAAGCCAGGCTCGCCGACGATGTCGAGCACGGCTTGGGCGGCGACACAGCCCAGCTCGGACCCTCCAAAGGTCGAGATGTGAACGAACGGATTGGCTTCCGAATCGAGAACCTCGTGCATGTCGCGCGTCATGAGCGTTGCTGTGATCGGATAGATCCCGCCGGACAGCCCCTTGCCGGTGACGACCGCGTCTGGGGTCACGTCTTCGTGCTGGATACCCCACCAGCGCCCCGTTCGACCGAGTCCGGTCTGAACCTCGTCGACGATCAGAAGAGCCCCTCGATCATCGCAGAGCTTCCGAACCGCCGCGAAATAGCCAGGCTCCGGAATCGGCATACCCAAGGTGGCCGGAATGGCTTCGAGAATCACCGCGGCCGTGTCATCGTCGATGGCCGCTTCCATCGCCCTTCGGTCGTTGAACGGAACCTGCGCGAAACCTGGGAGGTTCGGACCAAACGGGTCCCGGAACTGGCCGTCGCCAGCCGCCAGGGAAAGGCCCGTGTGTCCGTGATAGCCACCGTGCGCGGAGATGATCTCACCCCTTCCGGTCGCGCCTCGCGCCGCCTTGATCGCAACGTCGATGGCCTCACCTCCGGAAACGCCGAACACGACCCGAGGAAGCGCATGCTCGAGCGTCGCCGAGAGTCGCGCCGCCAGCTGCGCACGCTGACCTGAAACGAAATGATGATTGCCAATGTCGAGCTTCCCCAAGGCCTTGGCCACGGCGGAGGTGACGCGCGGGTTGCAGTGCCCGAGGCCGAAGACACCGCCGTTGCAATGACAGTTGATGAGCCGAAGTCCGGTGTACGCATCTTCGAACCAGATGCCTTCACGTTTCCCCATGACCATCTGGAGGCCCATTCGCTGGTAGTACGCAAGCTTGTTGGGCGCGACGTGCTTTCGAAAAACGTCGAGCAGATCTTCTACCTCGTCGAAAGGCAGTGGGAGTGAATCCTCGGACATCGTCAGGATTCTACCCGAGCTTGCTCTTCATGGCGGCAAGGACACGCAACGAAACCGCGCAACGACTGCACGCGGACCGGAGAGCCGCGCAGTTTCTGCGCTCCACGCTTCCAAAACACAGCCAATTGTTTCCGCGAACGGCGCGCTTTCGAGCGCGGCACGGCGGTTGCAAGCCAAAGCTGGTTGACCGGAGCAAGTGGCGCCGGGGCTGGCGTCTACTTTGACAAAGGGCGAGGCACCGACCGATCTTTGCAGCTCGTTCGGGATATCGAGGGCACGGTCTGAGAACATGCAGGTACGCGGATACACTCATCCAGATTTTCGTTCGTTGCGGGACACGGTTCGCTGGTGCACGCCTGCCCGCGGCCCGGGGGGCGTCGCCATCGCCGTGTATCACCGTGGAGAGCTCGTTGCAGATCTCGCTGGCGGCACACGCGACAGGAATGGAACCCCTTTCGAGCCGGAGACACTCGCCCTGAGCATGTCGACCGGCAAGGGCGTCATGGCGACGCTGTTCCACCAAATGGTTGACCGAGGTGTGCTGGACCTCGATGCGCCCGTCGCGAGGTACTGGCCCGAGTTTGGCAGAAACGGCAAGGGCGCCATCACGCTGCGACAAGCCGCATCACACCGCGCAGGCCTCTACTCGATCGCCCGGGTCATCGACTCGTCCGAAGAAATGTTCGATTGGGATCACATGGTTCGCGTCATCGAAGACATGTGGCCGGTGCACCAACCGGACACGGACTTTGGTTACCACGCCTGGACCGGCGGCTGGATCATCGGTGAGGTCCTCCAGCGGGCGACCGGCAAGACCTTCCCCCAACTGATCAAGGAGAATCTCGCTGACCCACTCGAGCTCGACGGCCTCTACATGGGGCTCCCTGAGAGCGAGCTACCCCGTGTCGCCGAGTTCCTCATCCCAAAGATTCCGCGCAAGGTTCTCCGTGGGCGACCGCGGGGCGTTCGCGCAAAGGTTCGCCGAACCGCGTCCACCACCGCGCGATGGCATTCCGCGGTCGGGCAGTTTGTCGATGCGATGATCCCGCCCGGGCTTGGCGACGTGCTTGGCGATCCGCGCTGGCTCACGTCGGTCATTCCATCGGGCAACGGCGTGTTCAATGCCCGTTCCTTGGCACGGCTCTACGGAGCGCTCAGTCACGGGGGCGCACTGAACGGGGTCCGGCTCCTGTCGGCTTCGGCCCTCGCCGATGCCACCGAAGATCAGAACCCGCGCATCGGCCGCGTCATCCCCTTTCCGCTGCGCTTCAAAGTCGGTTATATGCGGCCTGTCTCTCTCGGCGTGCGTTTCTCCGTCGCGAAGCGTCACTTCGACCTCGGGCTCCCGAACCCGCACGCATTCGGTCACTTTGGTTTTGGTGGTTCGGGTGCATGGGCCGACCCCGAACGCGAGCTTGGCGTCGCTATCGTCACCAATTGTTTCGGCGGGCGGATACCGGGCGACTTGCGCCCCGTCGCGGTGGCGACTGCGACGGCGCGCTGTGCGGAGCGGCGCGCGGGTTAGCTTCGTCGTTGCAAGGGATCGCGGCGTGACGTATCCAGCCCCTGCATGCTGATCCTCGCCCTGCTCTTCCTCGTGACTGCCGTGCTCTACGCCTCGGTCGGTTTCGGCGGCGGTTCCACCTACAACGCGCTCTTGGTTCTCGCCGATACGGACTACCGCATCCTTCCGTCGGTCGCGCTGGCCTGCAACCTCATCGTGGTCGCAGGTGGCGTGTGGCAGTACCGGCGTTCAGGCGAGCTCAGCCTCGGCTTCGCGTTTCCGTTCGTGGTGCTCTCGATTCCCATGGCCTGGTTCGGCGGCAGCGTTCCGATTCAAAGGGACACCTTCGTTCTCTTGCTGGGGCTTTCCCTGCTGGCGGCCGGGATCGCGATGTGGTTTCAGCCGTCGCAAGCGAAGGCGTCCCGACCGCGCGCCGCTGTGCTCCACTGGCTCGTGGGGGTGCCCGTGGGCGGTGCGATTGGCTTTGTTTCGGGGATGGTGGGAATTGGCGGCGGAATCTTTTTGGCTCCTGCGCTGCACCTGCTGCGGCTCGCCGAGCCGAAGCGTATCGCCGCCACCTCGAGCTTCTTCATCATGGTGAATTCGATCGCGGGGCTTGTTGGGCAAGCGACGAAGCAAGGGACGACCGCACACCTGGCGGAGCTCTTCGACTACATCTGGCTTGGCGTGGCGGTGCTGATTGGCGGTCAGCTAGGAAGCCGGCTCAGCACGCGCGTTCTCTCGGGCCACGTCGTGAAGCGACTCACCGCACTGCTGGTCCTCTACGTCGCCGGCCGCCTGCTCTACATGAGCTTCGCTTGAGGGACTCTCATCGACGGAACGGCCAAGGTCTAGTCCGTCGTAGTCGACGTAGTCTTCGAACACGTCACGATTCCTTCCGTGGGCCCCCAGCGCGTACGCGCGAATTCAAGATGGCGAGAATCGATCCCACGGTGACGGCAGCGATCACATAGGCGCCACCGCGATTGAAAATGTCGTCGTGCACTTCGTAGAGCCCGAGACTCGCCCCGATGCCGACGCCATACGCGAACCAGGGCTGCTCGCGCCAGTTGATCGTTTGTCGTTTGGTGATGACCGCCACGAACGGCCAGAACGAAGTCGACGCGACATAGGTGCGGTACGGCTCCCCCAGCTCGGCGATGAGCCGGCGATCCTGATGCATGCCTCCCACGAACGAAAGGACGACCACTCCGATGAAAAAAACGAACGTCACCCTCGACGGCGCCAGCAATGCATGAGAGGCCGCCCAAATTGCGATGCCGGAGAAGAACGGATGTCGGGTGAGCTGTTGAATCCCACGCGCAGGCATGACGCGATGGCGAAACGTCGCCATTGGAAGCCTGGGGTAGACCAGAACCGCCGCGACGAAGAGCGAAAAGCCGATGACCGAAAGCGCGATTAGCGCGCCGCGCACCGGGGGAATCGTCACCAGGAGAGAGGCCTGCGGCTCTGCAAACCGATGCAGCGCAACATAGTGCACCAGTGCAGCGAAGGTCCCAATCGCCACGAGCGAATAGACGAAAATGAAGCCCGTCTCACCCAGTCTCGCGACCATCCGTGTGCGAATCGCGCGAATCGAAAGGACGACATGGCTGCCGCCAAACAAGAGCCACAAGAGCGCGGTGAGCAATCCTTCTTGCATCGGCGCTGGCAGCTTACGACGGTTTGTCCACGTTCTCCAGGCGGGCTGGTCGCATCGGCGCGTCGCGGGGAGCTACGTGGTCGTCACGATCCTGATCGCAGCATTTGTCGCGGTTCGGGGCTGAGCGGGACGGCATCCAGGTTTCACGCGACGGCCGCCCGGAGGACCTGTGCGTAGTTGTCGGCGACGCAGGCGCCCTCGAGCAACCCGCGTTCTCGCATCATCGCGTGGAACCTCGGAAGGTTGTAGTGCGGCACGGTCATCACCAGGTGGTGCTCCAGGTGGTATTGAACGCAATTGGGCGCGATCAACAGTCGTGCGAGCCAGCCAGCGCGCACCGTGCGGGTCTGGCCCATCGGATCGCTCGGATTGGGGACCACCGCATGCTCGGCAATCGATCGGATTCGGGCAACGAGATTGTTCGTCGTCATCCAGGCGCCAAACCAAAGGAGGTACAGCGCGGGATGGCCGGCCGCCCACAAGATTCCAAAGAGAATCAGGTTGGTGATCGCAGTGCCGACGAGCATCCGAATCGCCGGCCCGCGCTCCATTCTCATTGGGAGCGTCCCGGAGTCGACTTCCGCGCCGCCAATGACTTTGATGACCAGATACGTCGTGCCGATCAGCTTCTTCACCCCGGTGATACCAAGCAGGTCGCGCATGACCTTCCGCGCCATGCTGGCTTTCGAAACTGGGAACGCCGTTGCAAGAGAGAGGTCTGGATCTGCGTCGGTCCAGGTCTTGGCGTGATGTTCGAGATGATGCGCCCTGTACATGGTCGCGCTCAAGTAGATCGGATAGCCTGCCAGCCAGTTGCCGACGAAGTCATTGAACTTGCGGTTCTTGAAGAGCGTGAAATGCGCGCTTTCGTGCATCACCACCGCTAGTCCGAGTTGTCGCGCACCGATGATCCAAAGGGCAAAGGCGACGGTGAAGACGTTGGGGAGGTAGGCGACCAAAGCCATCGACGCGGCGATCAACCCAAAGTTCACGAACAGGGTGAGCCAGGCTCGATGCTCACGAATAGCCCGAAGATCCCGAATCTCGTCGGTCGTGAATTGCTCGAGCCAGGCTTTACCGCTCTTTCCCACGAGTCAACCGCGCAGGATGTATTGCTCGAGCTGATCGATGGTCATGTCTTGCTCGGCAACGATACTGCGTACCAGGTCACCAATCGACAGAATGCCGAGGAGCTCCTCGCCCGCCATCACCAGCAGATGCCTCGTTCGCTTTCCCGTCATGATCGCCATGCATTCGCGCGTCGTCGCCTTGCGGCCGACCGACAGGACCTCATCGGCCATTGCATCGCGCACACGGGTGGTCGGCGAAGCTTTGCCGAGGAGAAAGACGTTGCGGGCGTAGTCGCGCTCGGTGATTAGGCCAATGACCTTCTCGCCCTCGATCACGACCAGTGCGCCGATGTCGAGATCGGACATGCGTTTGATCGCGTCGTAGACCGTGTCATCGGGAGAAACGGCTTGGATATCGTGGCCCTTGTGATCGAGTAACTGCACTACGGTGGTCATGACAAGAGGGTACCACCCTTGCCCGGTGCGTAGAAGCCGGCGCGGCCTGCGACCTTGTTGCCAGCGCTGTCACTTCGCAAAACAGGCGGTGATCGAAGCTTCCCGGGCACCCGCTCATCTCGGGTGAGCGGCGTCGCCGGACTCGTTGATGACCGTTCGCACCAGGGCGGCGTAGCGATCGGTGATCACATGGGGGTCGTAGCGTCGCATCCAGTCGGCACGCTCCTCGCGTCGCGTCGCGTGACCGACGTCCGCTCGCTCGAGCTCAGCGGCCATGGCCATCGCGAGCGCCGGGGCATCTCCAACGGGAACGAGCTGGCCCCATCGCCCTTCGTCGAGCACTTCGCGCGGACCGAAGGGGCAGTCCGTTGAAACGATGGCCGCCCCGGCTTCAAGAGCCTCGATGAGAGCCCCGGGGAATCCCTCGTTGCGCGACGAGAGCACAAAGAGGCGAGCGCGACGCATGTAGGCCTCGGGGTTCGGAACAAAGCCGGAGAAGAAGACGCGATCAGCGATGCCCAGTTCTCGCGCCTGAGTCTCGAGGGCAGCGCGCTGGAGGCCCTTACCGAGGATGACGAGGTGCAGGTCGCGCTCGGGAACGACTTCGGCAAACGCGCCGAGCAGCGTCGCAAAATCCTTCTGGGCGGCGAGGCGTCCGACCCCAAGGACGACTGGCTTTTCGAACCATGGCTCGTGCTCTCGAGCGATCTGCATCGATGCATCCCTCGAGCGCCGCGGATTGGGAATCGATAGTACCTTGTTCGGCGGCAGGCTGAAGAGCTCCGCAGCTTCGTCTGCGACCCCCTGGGAGACCCCCACCACGCGGGCAGCGCGCTGGTACAGAAAGCGTTCTATTCCAAATCCAAACCATTTTCGGAACCACCACTGCGCGCCAGGGTCGCATTGAAGCGCGATGCGCAGGTTGACGATGATCGGAACGTCGGAATCGAAGCGCGCTCCAATCCCCGACGAAAAGTTCGCCGTGTGGATCATCGACATGGCGCAGCGGGGACGAACGTGCCTCAAGTAGCGAATCCACGCCGGCGCGGCGAGGATCTCGGTGATCGCTCCCAGCTCGACCTTGTTCACGCCGGGCAGCGGTTCATCGCGGAGCTCTCCGTGCGCACAAGCGACGACCAGATCGACCCGCAGGCCGGACTCGACGAGGGTGCGAGCCAGAAACAGGGCAACGCGCTCGCCTCCTCCCCCCGCGTAAGAAGGAATCAAGAGCGCGAGGTCGGGACGCGTCGAGTCGATGGGAGGAGCAGATGGCATGATCAAGAAATCCGTACCGCGGGCCACGATGGGTCATCGACTGCTGCGCCGCAAGTCCGGGCTGCTTGACGGCCTCGAAGCGATGCCCAACTATCCGGCACTCTTGGACCTCGGAGCGGGAACCTTTTTCACGTGTGCGGCATCGCAGGATTGCTAACGGTCGATCAGAACGCCGCACCAGAGGCCGATGCGGTCCGTCGCATGTGTGACGCGATGAAGTACCGCGGCCCGGATGACCACGGCCTGCGGACCGACGGCCCCTGTTGCCTCGGCCATCGAAGGTTGTCCATCATCGACCTGCGACCCGAAGGCGCACAGCCGATGACCAACGAAGACGACAGCATCTCGGTCGTCGTCAATGGGGAGATCTACAACTTCGTCGAGCTTCGCAAGGAGCTCGAGCAGCGCGGGCACCGCTTCAAGTCGCGCTCCGACTCCGAAGTCGTCCTGCACCTCTACGAAGAGCATGGCGTCGATTTCGTGGATCGCCTTCGCGGGATGTTTGCCATCGCGCTCTGGGATGCGCCGCGCAGGCGCCTCGTCCTTGCCCGCGACCGCTTTGGGAAGAAGCCCCTGTTCTATCATGCCGGTTTGCGCGACTTGGTGTTCGCCTCCGAGCTCGGCGCCCTGGCTGCGTCGAGGCGTTTCGACAAGCGGCCGGACCTCGACGCGATCGACGCGTTCGTCACCATGCAGTACGTGCCTGCGCCGATGACGGCATTCGAAGGCGTGAAGAAGCTGCCCGCCGGACACCGTCTGGTCTGCGAAGCTGGCGTGTTCCACGAGCCCGAGCGCTACTATCGTCTGCGTTTCGATGAACCTCGTGACGGCCGCGACATCGATGCGCTGACCGAAGAGTTGCGTGAAATCGTCGAAGAGTCCGTGCGCGTCCGCATGGTGTCCGATGTCCCCCTTGGCGCCTTCCTTTCCGGAGGCATCGATTCTTCGCTGATCGTCGCTCTGATGGCGCGTCAGTCGTCGCAGCCGGTCAAGACCTTCTCGGTCGGCTTCACGAGCAAGGACAAGAGTGAGCTCCCCTACGCCAAGCTGGTGGCCGAGCGGTACCAAACCGATCACCACGAGATGATCGTCGACCCCGACATGACCTCCGTCGTCCCACAGCTCGTGCGACACTATGGCGAACCCTTCGCCGACACCTCGGCGCTACCGACTTGGTACCTCTGCGAATACACGCGAACCGGCGTGACCGTTGCGCTCAGCGGTGATGGAGGGGACGAAGCCTTTGCTGGCTACCGCCGCTATAGGCACTGCCGCACCGCGCGGAACATTCGACGTCTGCCCTGGCCGCTGCCGCAGCTCCTCGCCAGTGTCCTCACGCACCTTCCCACGCCCCAGGCGCAAGAAGTTCGGGACTATGGCGAACGCATCATGCAGCCGGAGTTTCAACGTTTCCTCGGGCTGACCGCGCCCATTCCTCACAAAGATCGCATGGCGATCTACACACCGGCGATGCAGGAGCGCTTCGCGCACGATCAGATGGCCGTGGAGTTCGAGCAACTGTTCAAGGCCTCGCGTGCGAAAGACCCCATCAATCGGATTCTCGATGTCGACATCCAGACTTACCTGACCGACAACATTCTCACCAAGGTCGACATCGCGTCGATGGCCCATTCGCTCGAAGTGCGCTGTCCACTGGTCGACCAGGAGCTGATGGACTTCGCAGCGTCGCTGCCAGGCTCGTTGAAGCTCCGCGGATCTACGAGCAAGTTTCTGCTCCGCCGGATGTCCGAAGAGCTTTTGCCGAGGCCGATCCTGACGCGCTCCAAGCAGGGCTTCGGACTCCCAATCGATCGCTGGATGCGGGAAGACCTCGCGCCGCTTTCGCGCGACGTGCTCCTCGACCAGCGAGCTCGCGAGCGGGGCATTCTCGACCCCGCTGCGGTCGAAGACATGCTTGCCCGCCACCAACGAGGAGAGCCGCGAGGGTTTCAGCTTTGGACGATGATGATCTTGGAGCTCTGGTACCGCGAGTGTCTCGAAAGCGGCGCCTAGCCGCCGACCGCCATGATGCTCCAGGCGATGATCAGCTGCGCCGCATAGTAGAGAGGCAGCCCCCAGAGGCGATTGACGAAACCGTTCGAGACGAAGCGGTCTCGCACCACGGCGATGTCGGAGGCGGTGAACATCAGTGCGCCGACCGGAATCATCCATGGAGCGCCTGCCCCACCGGCCCCGATCGCCACGACGCACATCGCGGAAATCACGAGCATGTATGCGCCGAT
>CAMYJN010000011.1 GCA_947258625.1 uncultured Polyangiaceae bacterium
ACAAGCTGTTGAAGATAAAAAGGGAAGTCACCCCGGTCTATACGGGAATTGGCAATCCTTTTCAGTGGATGAACGCTTTGCTGGCTTCACGAAAGTGATACCAGTCAGGTCTGAATCGCCCCGGCTTTACCGGAGGCTCCATTTGTTGAGAGGATGGAGCGATGGGAAGACGAAGCAGGTACTCGGCCGAGGTCCGCGAGCGGGCAGTCCGGCTGGTGATGGAGAGCGAGAGCCACCACGGCACGCAATGGGCCACAATCACCTCGGTGGCGTCCAAGATCGGATGCTCCGCCGAGACGCTCCGCAAGTGGGTGCGGCGAGCCGAGCGGGACTCCGGAAAACGGGCTGGACTCACGACCGCAGAGCGTGACCGGCTCAAGGAATTGGAGCGCGAGAATCGGGAGCTCAAACGAGCCAATGAGATCTTGCGCAAGGCATCGGCGTTTTTCGCCCAGGCGGAGCTCGACCGCCGACCCAAGTGATGGTCGATTTCATCGACAAGCACCGAAACGAGTACGGGGTCGAGCCGATCTGCGCCGTGTTGCCGATCGCCCCGTCGACCTACTACGAACAGCGGGCTCGCCGCCTCGATCCGGAGCGGCGACCAGCGTGCGTATTCCGCTCGACTTGAGCACCCGTTCCGGCGTGATCTGAGCACTCCATCCGGAGGACTTGGGCACTTGATCGGAGCGTAGCGACGAGTGCCGGTGCGGTGCGGTCGTGGATGGTCAGTGGTTGGTCTTGATCTCCATGGGGTTGAGGCCCTTTTTCTCTCGAATCGACGGCCCGCGCAAGCCGAGCACGTGGGCGTTGTGCACGATGCGGTCGCAGATGGCGTCGGCGATGGTGGGGTCGCCGAGGGCCCGATGCCACTGCTTCGTGGGGATTTGCGAGGTGATGACGGTACTGCGCTTGGCGTAGCGATCCTCGAGCACTTCGAGCAGGTCCCTGCGCTCGATGTCCTTGAGCGGCGCGATCAGGAAGTCGTCGAGCACCAGTACGTCGAGCTTGGCGAGCTTGTGTAGCGTGAGCGTGTAGGAGCCGTCGGCCCGGGCGATGGACAGTTCGTGCACCAGACGTGGCACCCGCGTGCACAGCGCCTTATGGCCGTTGCGGCAGGCCGCCTGGGCAAGTGCGGCTGCGATGAAGCTTTTGCCGACGCCGGTCTTGCCGATGACGATGACGTTGTGCTTGTTCTCGATCCATTGGCACGTGCTCAGATCCCGGATGACGGCTCGACTGATTCCGCGTTCGGTCGAGCAAAAGACGTCTTCGAGGCATGCATCCATCGAGAGCTTGGCCGCCCTGAGCAGCCGAGCGAGCCTTCGATTCTCACGCTCGGTCCACTCGCGGTCGACCATCATCCCGACCTTGTCCGCGAAGGACAGCTCGTTGCCGGGCGCCTCGGCGAGCATCTTTTGGAAGACCTCCGCCATGACGCGTAGCCGCATGTCGAACAGTTTCTGGGTGGTTTGTTCATCGATCATAGATTCTCCTTTCGGTCGTAGTAGTCCCCACCGCGCACGTTCTCGTGGTGGATCATTCGGGGCGTGTCGCTCGGCTCGTCGTGCACGCGATCGAGACCGCGCTTGAGGATCATCTGCACGCTCTTGCGCGTCGGGCTTCCGATCGACAGCGCACGGCGGCAGGCATCATCGAGTCGCCCGGGGCCGTACCGCTTGGCGTCGCGGATCAGTGCCATGCACGAGCGGTAGCCGGCTTCGGGATGCGGCCGACTGTGCAGGATATGCTCGACCACCTGGCCGACCGAAGGGCCGACCGATTGTGCCCAATCGATCACGCGTGACGGCGGCCAGTCGCCGTACTGACGATGGGACTTGGGCCGATGCTCCTCGAGGATCGTCGCGGTCCCCTTAGGCCCGTAGCAGCGCCGGTGGCTGACGATGCGGCGCGCGTTGTACAAGACCTCGAGCGTCGTCGTGGTCGCCCGGATGTCGACCTTTTGGCCGACCAGGGCATGGGGCACGCTGTAGATCCGAGCGTCGTACTCGACACAGTAGTCGATGTTGACGCGGGCTTTCTTCCAGTGAGACAGCTCGTAGCGCGTCGGTGGCAAAGGCCGCAGCGCCGGCCGGTCGATGCGCTCGAAGGCCGAGCGCCGGCAGCCCTCAAGCTTCTGGAAGGGTCGCTCGTTGAGCCGCTCGAGCAGCTCGGCGATCGCTACGTTGAGCTCGTCGAGACTGTAGAAAACTCGATTGCGTAGGCAGGCCAAAATCCATCGCTGCGCGACCAGCACCGCGTTCTCGACTTTGGCCTTGTCCTTGGGCTTGCGGGGCCGGGCCGGCACCACCGCCATGCCGTAGTGCGCAGCAAACTCGGCGTAGCTCGGATTGAGCTCCGGGTCGTAGCGGTCCGGGCCCTTGACCGCACTGCGGAGCTGGTCGGGCACTGCGATCTGCGGCACGCCACCGAAGTGCTCGAGCGTGCGCACGCACGAGCCAATGAAGTCGCCGAGCTTCTGGCTGCGCGTTGCCTCCGCGTAGGTGTAGCTCGACGCGCCGAGCACGGCGACAAACAGCTCGACCTCGAGGACCTCGCCCGTGTCGCGGTCCACAATCGCGGGCTTCTTGCCCGAGTAGTCGATAAACATCTTGTCGCCTGCCCGGTGCACCTGCCGCATCGACAGGTCCACCGTCTTGCGGAAGCTCCGGTACAAGTCGCAAAACTGGCTGTACTGATAGGCGACCCAGCCGCGAGGATCGCGGTCCACTTGCTCGCGGTACTCCACCCACAACAGCTGCAGCGTCACGCCGGTCTTGTGCAGCTCCTGATGCACCCAATTGAAATCGATGGGCGCGCGCCCCGGTGGCTCGTTTCGGCCCAATGCCTTGAACAACAAATGCTCGACCTGCGCGTCGCCGAGAGCCTGGGCTTGCTCCCAGCTCAGGCCGACATCGTGGGCGCGCTTGAGGTAGCTGCTCACCGAGCCCTTGCTGATCCCGACTGAGGCCGAGATCTCACGATGGCTCAACTTGCGTTCGTATTTGAGACGGAGAACTTCGCGGATCTTTCGCATGCGGTGGCGTTCCATGACCGCGCAGCGAGCCACACTCGGCTGCTGCGCGCTCGGGTTTGAAACCACCTGCGACCGCACCTCCCGGCGCCCTTCGGGGGCGTCCTAAAACGGCGCTACCCGTCCGCTGCGCCCAGGTCCTCCCGAATCGGTGCCCAAGTGCTCCGGAATCGGTGCCCAGGTCCTCCGGAATCGGTGCCCAGGTCAGCCCGGAATCAGTGCCCAGATGCGGCTGGAATCGGCGCCCAGGTCAGCCCGGAATACGCACTTGCGGAAGGTGCCGATGTATCGCGGCTCGTATGGCTTCGAAGTCCGCGTTGGCGCGCGCGTGGTTGGGACCGTCGCTTCGGAAGAAGACCGGCCCAGGATGCACGTGCACAATGGTGCCGTCGGGCGCGATGACAAAGCTTGCAGATGTTGCTGCACGGCGGCGACCGTCGAGCCACCACGATCGGAGGGTCTGCCAATCGTGGTCGTAGGCGATCGGAAAGCTCACGCCGAGGCGTGTGGCTCGCGCGACCGCGTCTCGCCACGGACGCTCGCTGCCAAGTGGTTTCGATTGGTAGAGGCCGACGAAAGTGACGGGCCGACCGGCGAACTCGTCAGCGAGTTGCTGCAGTGCGGGAAGGCTCCTGGCGCAATAGGGACAGGTATCGGTCCAGAAGCGCACAACGACGACCCTGCCGTGCAGGTCTGCGAGTCGGAGCGGCTTCGAGTGCGCCCACTCGGGTCCAACTGTCCACTTCTTCGCTTTCGCGCCAAGGAGCTCGGCACCGTTTGCTCTTGCGTCGCGCATCTCGCGCTGGCGCATCGGCATGCTGTCGACGAGTCGAAAGACCTCCGAAGGAAGCTCCGAGAGCTCGGTCTTCCATTGTCTCTTCACGCCACCATCTTTGCCGATGAGCGTGACGCGGCCTACCGCCTGCTTTTGCATCTCCCTCGGCAGCTGGAGCACGACTGGAGTTTGGGGCTTCGGAAACCACTGATGGTAGACGCCGTCACGCTCTTGAAACAACACTAGGTCTCGCTCGAGAAGGTCCATCGAGTGCGCCTCCCAAGACGCGCCGCCCGACGACTCAGATGTCGTCTGCAAGAGAAGCACGCGATGCCTCCATCGAAGCGCCTGGAGGCCTACCGATTCATCTGCCCTTCCCCCAGAAGCAGCTCCGCAGGCTAGAAGGAAGGCGAGGAAACCTAGGGGATGCTTCACGGGACAAACCTGAAGCCCAGAGGCATTGCCGACAAGGAGGGATGCCGACGGGGTCACTTTGCCTGAGGCTCCGCTAGGCCGGAAGGCGCGTGACGCGGCACTTGGTTTGCAAGGAATCAGAGCCTTTGGTCGGCCAACGCCGCGCCCGCCTCTCGGTCGACGGCCATCTGCACGTCGTGAAACGGTAGGAAGCCGTTTCCTTCCGGGTCGGTCCGCCGCTCGTCGTCCACGGCGTGCGCGGAGCTGTCCCAGCGCCACTTGCCGAGATCGATGCCCTCGCAGAAACCCACGCGATCATGGGACTTCCAACGCAGCTTGTACCGGGGAAAGAACTCGCGTTCCATCGTATAGATCATCGAGAAATCCGAGCTAAGGATGGCGTAGCGCAGATCTCTGGCGGCTCGGCGGACAACACGATGACGCCGGGACCGGAAAACACGGGGACGACAAACTGGGCCTTGGACTCAGGGCCGCCCCACGTTCCGCACCGGTGTTTGGTCTCTCCAATGCGAAGGGAGTGCGCGACATCGCGACCTTCGAAATGGAGGCCGAGGGCGCCGTCCGGCAGGTCCGCCGAAAGCGTGAGCGATGCGGAGTCTGCGATGGCGGGCTCTTTCAAGGTCATCGATCCGCCATGGATCGCCACATCGCCGGCGCCGAGGCCCGTGGGTGACTCCACGATCAATGCTCCGGTGTTCACGGTGACGCCTCCCGCAAAGTCGTTGTTGCCGTTCAAGACGAGCCGTCCGCTCTCGAGGCGAATGCCACCGTCGCCCGTGAGGTCCACGGGCGTATCGCCGTACGAGATGCCAGCATACTTGGAGGGAGCACTGTCGAACACGTGGACAAGCAAATCTCCTTGCTTGTCGACAATCGCCTCGTCGAGGGAGATGCGCGCGCGCAATCGCGCCGCCCGTGCGAGCACGGCGCGATACTTCTGATGCGGACCAAGGCGACGCTGCAGGACGCGCCCCTGCTCACTCAACGCAAGCCAGATCGTCCCCGTGCCAACTCCGCCTGCCTTTGCACGGGGATCAGGGACGACCTCGGGCAGTGCGTAGCGTCCTTTCTCGTTGACTCTCGAATCGGGAACGAAGTGAACGGTGGCACTCGAGTCGACCGAGGGGACCGCGATGACCTTGGCCACCTTCTCCGAAAGCGTCTCTTGGCCGTCGTAGCCTTCGGTATCTGGATCGATCACGGTGGGCGACCCCAACACTAGGAACGCGTGTCCGGTATCTTTGGGCTTGGGACGGTTTTCGTCCGTCGGCTTCGTGTAGCGTCCCATCGCGTACGCCACGACGTCGCCTGGCTGCAGCGTGGCAAGATCCTCCACCGGCTCGAAGCCAGCCGTTTGCACATGCCCCGCGCGAAGGAAACGCGTCACCACAAATGCACGCGCCCATGGCCTCCGACTCTCGCGCAGGACGAAGTCTTCCGAGTAGGCTTGATTGTGTTCGGGGAGGTGACGCTGCGATTGCAAGACGGCTTCATGGAGTGGCGATACTGTGTTCAACACGAAACTCAGCCAACCCGAGCAGTCGGTCGATACGAAGGCCGCCTGTGTATCGGTTGCCCCTAGCTGAACGTGGGGCTCGCCAAGTTGCTTTCCCGCTCGCGTCAGCCTCTGATGGCTGTAGCTGTTGCTCGTGCCGCTTTCCTTCAACGCCTGTGTCACTTCCAACGAAAAGCGGGCCATGGCTTCGGGAAGAAGTTCCGATGGCTCCATGGGCTCGGCAGGCTCAACCGTCCCGTCGTCTGCAGCCAAGTAACGGTGCGTCACAAAACCAAACGACCCAAACAGAAGAAGCAATACAAGATACTCTGTTAAGGCGAACTTCCGTCTCATCTTGCCCCGCGCCAAGCGCGTTCAACACTCTAGACCACAGGGGCCCCCAAGCGCACGTTTGCGGCAAGGCCGGTGCCGCCTTCGAGGTGCTGCCCCATGCGATGGATTGTCTCCCGGTTCTCGGGCACACGGAATGGCGTCACGGGTGAATCTGGCGCACCGAACCCAAGTTGGCGCGAGTGTCACGTGCGCGGCGCGCACTTGGGGTTTCCCATCGGGATCACTCGTGGCGCAGCGCCTCGATTGGGTCCATGCGTGCCGCCTTTCGCGCGGGGAAGTATCCGAATACGACGCCGACTCCCACCGAGAAAAGGAAACCGACGATCACGATCCCGACGTTTAGTACAAAGGGTACGCTCAACGCCTTTGCTGCGAGGACCGATGCGACTAGCGCGAGGACCACTCCCGCGGCGCCGCCAAAAGAGGAGAGCACGATGGCCTCCACCAGAAATTGTGTCAGCACCTCGCGTTCGAGAGCTCCGACGGCAAGCCTGATGCCGATTTCGCGGGTACGCTCGGTGACGGACACGAGCATGATGTTCATGATCCCGATTCCACCGACGAGCAGGCTCACCGCCGCCACGGCGCCCAAGAGCCCGGTGAGTACCTGCGTCGTCCCCGTGAGCATCTTGGTGATGTCCTTGAGGTCCATGACGGTGAAGTCGTCGTCCTCGGAGGCCGAGATGTGGCGACGCTTGCGCATCAGTTCTTTGATGTCCTGCTCCGCTCTCGCCGTCGATGCTCCCCTCTGAATCGAGACTTGGATGAGGCCTATGTCCTGATTTCCGGCGAGCCTTCGTTGAAAGGTTCGCAGAGGAATGAGCACAGCGTCGTCTCGATCACGCCCAATCGTGGACTGACCCTTGCTGTGCAGGCTTCCAATCACTTGGCACGAGAGTTTTCCGAGACGAATCTTGCTCCCCAAAGCGTCCTGATTGCCGAAAAGCTCCCTCCGGACCGTGGCCCCCAAAATACAGACGGCGCCGCCGGCGCGAAGCTCGCTGTCGGTAAACTCTCGACCCATCTCGAGCGCCCAGTTCCCGACCTTCAAGTATTGATTGTCCGTCCCCATGACTGTCGTGCTCCAGTTGGCGTTGCCAAATATCGTCGTCACCGGTCGGGACGAGATGGGGGCAATCGCGGCCACCGCGCCGATCTCTCTGCCCATGGCATCCACATCGTCCATCTCGAAAGGCGGAGCGGCGGCGCGTTGGCCCATGCCCATCCGTTGGCCCGGGGTGATGATCAGAAGATTGGTGCCGAGGCTCGCAATTTGCTCGGTCACCTGAACCGTGGCGCCCCCACCGATCGTGACCATGGTGATCACGGCGGCAACTCCGATGACCACGCCCAGGATGGTCAGCAGCGAACGCATGACGTTGCGCCTGATCTCATGCAGCGCCAGTCGAAAAGCGTTGTACAACATCAGGCTACCTCTCCGTGACGTGCGTCGGACTCGACCTCTCCGTCGACGAAATTAATGATTCGGTCGGCGTACCGGGCCATCTCGTTTTCATGCGTGACGATCACGATAGTGATGCCCCGGTCTCGGTTGAGCGCGGTGAGCAGATCCATGATCTCTAGGCTTCGAGCCGTGTCCAAGTTGCCCGTCGGCTCATCGGCAAGCAGCACATCGGGCTCAGTCACGAGCGCTCGCGCGATCGCGACCCGCTGCTGTTGGCCCCCTGAGAGCTCCGCAGGGCTATGGGTTTCGCGCCCCTGTAGGCCGACTGCAGCGAGTGCCTTCCCGGCCAGCTCCCGACGCTTGGACCGCACAACACCTCGGTAGATGAGCGGAAGCTCGACGTTCTCGAGCGCGGAAGTCCGGCTCAGAAGATTGTAGCCTTGAAAGACGAAACCGAAATACTGACGGCGCAAAAGCGCACGCTGATTGCGGGTCAGCTTGCCCACCTCCGTGCCGCGAAAGAGATAGGACCCCGAACTGGGAGTATCCAGACAGCCAACAATGTTGAGGCACGTGGACTTTCCCGAGCCACTCGACCCCATGACCGCAACAAACTCCCCCTGCCCGATCCTGATGTCGATGCCTCGGAGCGCGTACGTAGCAGCTTCTCCGGTCCCGTATACCTTGGTGACGCCCTCGAGTCGAATGAGCGGTGGCTCGCTATGTTCGTGGTCGGCCACCATGAGATCATTCCAAGGTCATCTCGACGATCAGGGGCGTCCCTGGCTTCAGATCGCCCTGCACCGACTGGCTCGTGATTCCATCGGTGGCTCCTGTCGTGACTGGCACGGATACCGGGCCGCCGTCTCGCACGATCCACACGCGTTGTTGTTTCTTTGCACCGCTTGGCGGTTGGCGGTTCCTCGGTGCAGAGCGAGGCGGCCGCGGAAGCAGTCGACCGAGCAAACCGCCACTAGGTCCGGCTTCTTCGCGGATGGGCGGACTGAAGCGCAGCGCCGCATTTGGGATCAGAATCGCGTCTTGCACCTGTTCCACGATGATGTTCGCGGTCGCCGTCATTCCGGGCCGCAGTGACAAGTCTTCGTTGTCGACGTTCAACACCGCCTCGTACGTGATGACCCCCTCCACTTCTTGTGCGCCAAAATGAACGTCGGTGATCTCCGCCGAGAACGTTCGATCGGGATACGCGTCCACCGCAAAGGTAGCCTTCTGGCCTGGGCGTACTCTACCCACGTCTGCCTCGTCGACGCTCACGTGGAGCTCCATCTTGGTCAAATCCTCCGCAAGCACGAACAGCACCGGCGTCTGAAGAGAAGCGGCAACAGTCTGCCCGGGTTCTACGGTGCGCACCAACACGACGCCGTCCACAGGCGAATGGATGACCGTCTTGGCGAGGTCGATCTCACTCGCTTCGAGGTTTGCGTTCGCTTCGGCGACCTCCGCCTTCGCGCTTGCGCGATCGGCAAGAGCACGTTTGAGCGCCGCGTCCGCCGCATCGATCTCGAGCTGTGAGGGGTCGGTGCCTTTGCTGACCTCCCGCAGGCGCTTGAGTCTTCCGAGCTGCGCCCGGCTTTCGTCCACAGTAGCCTGCGACTGCAAGATCCTCGCCCTTGCCGCTTCGAGCGCAGCACGTGACTTCACCACCTGAGCTTTGAATTTCGTGGGGTCAAGCCTCGCCAGAACTTGATTGCGCTCCACGCGATTGTTGTAGTCCACCTCGACTGTCGTCACGGTGCCGGACACCTCGACTCCGACTTCGACCTGATTCGTCGGCTCGAGATTCCCCGTCGCCGTCACTGTGACGATCAGATTGCCGCGTCGGACATCTTGGGTTGTGATCTGGTGTCCATCCGAACGACGGGCCATGACCCAGACACCAACACCAGCGATAAGGAGAACTGCCAGAGCGCCCCAGAGATAGGACCGCTTCCTCCGGTGTCCGTCCGACGGCGCACTGGCGCCCAAAAACCCTGCAACCTCGGAATCCCGGTCGGCCTTCGTCACGTCATCTCTCGTTTACCGCTGACCTCGTGGCGTTCAACGGCGACGAAGTGTAGCCTAGGAATCTGAAAAGGGGATGACTAATGCACCGGGTCTTAGCGCCCGGGGACTGCTTGCCGAGTTCGTCCACTCCCAGGCCACCGGCAGCGTCGGATCATCAGACTCTTCGTCGGTCTTTCGATTGCCGGCGCCATGGTCGGTCGTTGCGCATCGATTCGAGGCGCTGCTTCCGGTTCAGCGGGCGATGCCGGGGACGCAAGAGCCAGTAACTGGAATGGCTAAATCAAGCGTGTTCAGGATTGCCCGCAAGAGCGCGATGAGCGACCAGGTTGTTGCTCTGTCCGAACTTCGCGCGAGTGATGAAGTGCATTTCCGGCTAGGAAGAACCAACGCCCCGTCAGCACCGCAAACCACGCGACATCGCGACCCTTGAAGCCCAACGCAAGTCAACGAGTCCGGGCGTCGTCGAGCGCGAGGGGCGCCGGGGTCTCGCACCTGGCCTGACACAAGGAAGTGCAGATCACTCTACGGTGCGTCCATCCAGCATTTGAAGCCGGCAAACGAGTCAACGACGCCCGTTTTCGGGACACCGTTTGGGACACGAGCGAGTTCTACGAAGAAGACGAATTCGCGAACTCGTTGAAACTATTAGCAGACGCGGAGGGATTCGAACCCACGACTTCTGCCTCCGGAGCCCAATCCACCAGCCCGAATCGCCTCGTTTTCCCTCGGTTTTAGGGGAGGAGCGATGCGCCACTGAGCGCGACGAGGCTCCTTTAACCCCCCTTTTGGGACCAGTGGTCCCGAAAGACATCGAGCTCGCCGCTCAGCGCGCATTAGCCGATCCAAATGCATCGAACCGCGAGCTGACCCTTGCCAAATGGATTCTTAAACGCGTTGAAAATGAGTAACGGAGAGGGCAAACCGACGTCAGTCTTGTCGCGTGTGCACACGACCCACTCAACAATCCATGAGTGTTATCAACGCAGTCGCAAATGCGCCGCCGTGACTCCAGAATGCTCCTGGACGCAGCAGTGGTTCATAAGTGCATCATACTACCCAAACGACCGGATCCAGATGTACAACAGTCATGTGCAGGCCGATTCTAGGGTTGGGTTTCGACTGTAAGCCGAACATTCGCGAACCAGTAGTCGTCGTCAAATCGGCCGTTTTCAATCCGGAAAGTGTTCGTGCCGACGACGACCAGTTGCGTTGCAGGCAGGGAAACGTGAATCACGCCATTATAATCGTGGGACCCATCCGGATTGGTTTGCCATCGTGGATCGCTGGTGTCCACAGGTGGAAAGAACGGCTGGACTGAACCCGCGTCGACGCCGTTTATGGAGACGATTGGTGGGCTTTCCAGATTAGGACCGGCCGGAAGAACGAAATCAAACTCTAAGATCGCTCTCGAGAACTCCGTGTCGACCACGAGCTCTTTCTCAAAAACGACACCCTCGCTCCCGGCGTCATTGCCGAGATGATGGACTGCAGCTTCGATCGGGATCGTAGCGTCGCCTCCGCCAGACTCAGTCAATCCTGAGCAAGAAGACGCAAAGAACAAGGCGAAGGCTATCCCCATTGAGCCCAGCAATCCGGTTTGACCAATTCGATTCGACATCAGGCTATCCTTCCATGATTACACTCTCGGCGGCCGAAAACGTCAACGCCGGGGTCGACCAACTCATGGCCGACGGATTCGTGCACCGTGTGCTTGCCCAGGTCGAGGTCAGATTCAGCAATTCCATGATCGAGGCATTCTGGCGTTCTCTACGTCACCAGTGGCTATACCTACATTCGCTCGAGAGCTTCACGCAGCTCGCGCAGCTCGCGCAGCTGATCAATTTCTACGTCCGGGAGCACGACACCCAAATGCGCCATCACGCGTTCGTCGGACAAACGCCCGACGAGGTGTACTTTGGCCAGGCCGATCGTGTCCGGGACCGCCTCACGACCGCGCGTCATCAAGCTCGTCGAGCAAGAATGGAGGCAAACCGAGGTGAGTCATGTCGCGTGTGCGCACCACCCACTCAACAATCCATGAGTGTTATCAACGCCGTCGCAAATGCGCCGCCGCGACTCCAGAATGTTCCCGGACGCAGCGGCGAAGGTTTGCCCGGGCTGATCTCCTCGCATGGCTTGTCGGTGGAAACCGAGAAGGTGGTCAGCGCCGGCAATATGCACGTGTACGTCGCACGGAAGTAACGCCTTCGGTCAACCGGCGGTGGCGTCAATGATAGTGCGAGCGTGTTGGATGGCTTGGTCGCGTGTCATGCGGGTGCCTTCCGCCCATGCATCCTTGAAGCGGTCCGGCGTGAGGTTCTTGCGAGCCGAGTCGAGGGCTTCATCGATGAAGCTCTGCCCGACGAGCGTGGCGGATACGCCGATGTGTTGTCTGAGGGTCGTGGTCGCCCCTAGGAGGCTGACAGCTGCTGCGGGTTGGTTGGCCGTGGTGGCGAGCCGTGCGACGTGATCGAGCGTGCGGGCGACAAGGGCCAGGTTTCCGAGGGTGTCGAACGCTCTGACCGCTTCGGAGAGGTGCGCACTTGCCTCGTCGATCCGGCCGGCGTGAAGGGCGATCCGGCCGAGCAGCTCGAGGACGTGTCCGAGGAAGTTGCGGTCGCCGAGCTGCTGGGCCACCGGAACCATCGGCTCGAGCTTCGACATCAGATCCTCGGCCACCTCCGGGGTCATCTCGTTGTTGCTCCACAGGTCGAAGTAGTCGCGGACGGTCTCTAGGAACGTTGCGAAGCCAATGCCGAGCAGGTCGCCGGCATGTTGGAAGATGCGGAGGCTTTGTTCCCCGTACACCCGAGCGGCATCGAAGTTTAGACGAAAGGCCTCGTTGGTCATGAGGTAAAATAGCACCCACGCCTCGATCCGCGGAGCGTTGATCTCTTCTGCGATGCGGCGTGCTTCGGTGAGCCGTGCTTTGGCTTGTTCATGATCGGACATGCTCCAGGAGAACCGGCCTGCCCCGAGGAGCAGCTTGGCCCGCACGTGGGGCGGAACCCTTTCACCGGCTGCAAGGAGGCGTTTGAACCATGCGCCTGCTTCGCCGAAATGCGAGTGGAGCCACCAGAAAAAGGAGATCTCGGCAGCGATGCGCATGGCGGGTTCCACGTCGCCGGACGCCATCGACCACTCGAGAATCGCCCTGAGGTTGTCGTGATCGGCTTCGAGCGCCTCAAGGGCTGCCAATTGATCGGCTGTCGCAAGGAGCCGTCCTTGCTCCTTCGCCCACGCCGTGAACCACTGCTGGTGTCGGGCGAGGGTCGCGTCTGTCTCTCCGGCCGACTCGAGTCGTTCCCATGCATACTGGCGGATTGTCCCGAGGAGCCCGAATCGTCGGGTTTCGGCCCGCGAGGTGATCACCACCAGTGACTTGTCGACCAGGTGACTGAGGAGCTCGAGCGCGTCCTGGTCGCGCTTCTCTTCGTGGGACCACAGCGCCTCCACCGCATCCAACGTGAACCCGCCGCGAAACACCGAAAGGCAGCGGAACAAGCGCTGTTCCTCCGGTGTCAGCAACTCGTAGCTCCAGTCGATCGCGGCGCGAAGGGTCTGTTGACGAGGGACGGCCGTGCGGGTGCCCTTGGTGAGAAGAGCAAACCGGTCGTCGAGCCGTTCGGAGATCTGATGCGGGGAAAGCGCGCTGACCCTGGCGGCGGCCAGCTCGATGGCGAGAGGGACGCCGTCGAGCCGGCGACAGATCTCAGCGCAGGCGTCCGCATTGTCCTTGTTCAACGAGAACTCTCGATCGGTGAGCCGGGCCCGATCGATGAAAAGGCGGATCGACTCGATGCCGCCCAACGGATCGGGGTCGGGTTCGATGTCGGCGGTGGGAACGGACATCGGCTGCAAGGTCCACACCGTTTCGCCAGAAACACCCAAGGGTTCCCGGCTCGTCGCGAGCAACCGGACTCCGGGGCAGGAACGGAGCAACTCCTCGGCCAGTACAGCCACGCCCTCGATGAGGTGCTCGCAGTTGTCGAGCACGAGCAGAACCTCTTGATGGGAGGCCACCTCGAGCAACGTTGCGGCAATGGGACGGTCCGCTTGTTCTTGCACGCCCATGGCGACGGCCACCTGCTTGGGGATCAGCTCCGGATCGCTGAGCGCTCCGAGCTCGACCAGCCACACTCCGTCCCGGTACTGGCCGGTGGCTGCGGCCGCCACCTGTAGGGCGATCCGGCTCTTGCCGACCCCTCCGACACCGGTCAGCGTCAAGAGGCGGACGTCGTCGAGCAGCCCGGCGACCTCGCTGACCTCGGCCTCCCGGCCCACGAACGAGGTGAGCTCAATCGGCAGATTGTTGGGAACTTCGTCGGGGGTCGGTGACGGCGGGACCTCCTGGGCTGTGGCCTGTGAGTCACGCGATGGGCTGGGCGTTTCGTCCCCCAGAATCGCCTCGATCGAATCCACGACGGTTTGCCATCGCGGGTCCTTCGTAG
>CAMYJN010000012.1 GCA_947258625.1 uncultured Polyangiaceae bacterium
CGGCGATGAGCAGCTCTTTGCTCTTGGTCTGCATCTGGTCGACCTGCCCGCGGCAGAGCTGGTGGTGCTCGGTCGCCGCCGACGTCACGCCGCCGACGAAGCGGTGACCATCGCTCACTAGATCACTATTCCCTAGCACCATCGCCGCGCCGCCCGACCCGAGCGTGAGCGTGGCAAAGTTATCGCGAAATGTCGCTTCATCGAGATCGGGGTCGTTGAGTCGCGCGATGGTGCTCTCGACGACGAACCGGCTGTTTTCGCCGTCGACCACCAGCCCGTACTCGATTTGACCGCGCTCGATCATGTTCCCGACGATGTCCATTGCATTGAGAAAGCCGAGGCAGGCGTTGCCGAGGTCGAAGTTCATGCAGTCTGGGCCGAGGCCGAGGTTGCTGTGGACGATGCACGACGTCGACGGCTCGATGTAGTCGCGGCAGACCGAGGTGTTGATCACGATGCCCAAACGGCCGCGGTCGATGCCGGCCTGCTCAATCGCTAGCTCTGCCGCCGCCGTTGCCGCCTGCGAAGGCTGGAACTCAACGCCCCACATCCGGCGCGCGCGGATGCCGGTGACGCCTTCGAGAAAACCCGGCTGGAGGCCGAGCCGGCGCATGGGTTCAGCAAGCTTCGTTTCGAGCTCTTCCGACGTGACGCGGTCGGCGCCATCGACATGGGCGACGCTCGAAATGGAGACCTGGTCGAAACGCACCGGGCGACCCTAGTCCGGGCTCGGCGATGCGACAAGCCCCGGCCCCCGAGCACGGCGTGCGTTCAGATTCCTGCGGAAGGCGCTCACCGACGGGTCCACTTACGCGTTTGCTCGTCTTGGGGTATTCATGCGAGTGACAGGATGATGCGAACCACCCTCCTCAGCGTCGCGGCCGTGCTGTTGCTGTCTCTTGCAGCGCTCGGCTATTTCCTTTTTCGACCGCTGTCCGACGTGCCGGTTCCTGCTGACTTCCAATGTTATGACCTCGGGCAGGGGGCGTATGTGCCTCTCGATGCACCGACCCAGACCTTTGGCATCGGCCTCTCCTATGCGGGTCACATCGAAGAGACGGCGTCGTCGTTCGATCCAGATGCGGCGCCGCCCGTTTTCGTGAAGAGTCGCACTAGCTTGGTGCGGTCGGGCGCCGAAGTGTCGTTCCCAACCCCAGAGTTCTTGATCGAGAGCGCTGATGCGTTCGAGCTTGGGCTCGGGGACACCCTTCGCAGCGACTTCCCCGACCTCGCGCCGTTGCTCGACTACGAAGTCGAGATGGGGATGGTCTTGCTCGAGGACATCGACCCGTCACGGCTCGACGACCCGAGTTTCGCGCCGCGGCTCGGGTTCTTCATCGCCAACGACCTTTCGGCGCGATCGATTGGCATCCTAGGCGAGGGACGACCGAACCGTCACGCGTATTGGGGCCTATCGAAGAGCTTCCCCGGTTTCATGCCGGTCGCCGACAAGGCCTGGGTCCCGGAGAAGCCCATGCCCAATGGCATCCCCTGTGTCGAGATCGAAAGCCTCGTCAACGGTGAAGTTCGCCAACACCAGTCGACCGCGGATCTAATCTACACGCCGGTCCAGATGCTGCGCTTCATTCACGCCAAGTTTCCCGAAGCGCCGCTCTCGAAGGGCACGATCGTGCTGATGGGCACTCCGGGAGGGGTTGCGATGAGCACACCTCGATGGCTCGTGCGCTTGGGCAACCTCGTGGGCATGAGCCGCTTTCGCAAGCTCGCGGCCAAGCTCGACGGCGACACGTCGCGCTTCCTCGAGGTCGGCGATGAGGTGACGGTGCGCGGCCAAGGGCTCGGCAAGGTCAGCGTGACCATTGCCGCTCAGTAATCCCCCGACCTGCCGGGCCGATTCTTCCCGTCCAGCAAGGTGTTGGGTGTGTCCACGTCGATGTTCACGCCAGGACTTTCGACATCGACGTAGCAGATCGCAGCCGCGTGGCGGTGAAAGAGCGCTTTGCCTCCCACGTCGCCGGCGAGTGCGAGGAGCTCGGGGAAGTGCTGCGAACCCCACAGAACCGGATTGCCGCGCTTCCTGCCGAATGTCGGAATGAAAATGCTGAGCTCGCCATCCGAAGTGAAGGCATCCACCAGTCGATCGATGACCTCGGCACTCACCCACGGCATGTCTCCAAGCGCCACCAGCACCCCATGCACGTCGTTTCCCAGTGCCGCGACGCCCGTTCGAATCGAGGTGGCGATCCCCTCTTCGTAATCCGGATTGTGCACGAGATCCACGTCGCGACCCGATAACGCTTCCTCTATGCGTTCGCGTTCGTGACCCGTGACGACGATGACCCGTTCCGCTCGGCTCGCGAGAAGCTCATCCACGACACGGGCCACCATTGGGGTCCCGTCCACAATCATGGTGAGCTTGTTTGCGTCGCCCATTCTTCGAGACTCCCCCGCGGCAAGCACCACGGCGGCGATCTGCTTGTGCGATCGACTCGGACTCGTGAGGTTTCGGGGCATGGGTCGTCCTGGAATCTCCTTCAAAAGGCCACCGACGCCAAGCCCCGTGATCAGCGTCGAGTCCACGGGCTCCCCGATGAAGTGCCGACGTAAGACTTGATCGAAGCCACTCGGATTCAGGGAGCGCGCGCAGCCGGGCAGGCCGAAGACGGTCCTATCGCCCAGCGTTCCAAGCATCAATAGATTCCCTGGATCGACGGGCATGCCCAAATGCACGACTTCGCCGCCCGCATCGACCAGCCCGGACGGAATGACGTCGCCGCGGTCCACAATCGCCGATGCGCCCAGCAGTAGAATGGGGTCACAGCCTTCGTCCCGCAGCGACTCGATTGCACGTGCAACCGCTTCCCTCGAATGGTGACAACGAATCTCGCGGCGAACCTCGGACCCCAAGGTGCTGAGACGAGCGCGCTGCGCACGACTTGCACGCTCTAGCAAGGCCTGGCTCATGCCCGGCAGCTCGGTGAGGACGAGTCCAGCCTGGAAGCGGCCCAAAGGAGCGACTCGCAATGCGGGCAAATCACCGAGAACGACCCTCCATTTTGCAACGTCGGCCTCTGGCACCGAGAAGGGAATCACCTTCACCGTCGCGACCATCGTGTCGGGGCGCACCAATGAATACTCCGGGAGCGTCGCAATGGTGGTCGATTCGGAAATGCGGTTTGCGGCATTGATTCGATCTCGGTCGATCTGTAAGAGTCCGAGGTGTGACGCATGAAGGTTGCATCTCCCGGTGCTCGCCGGAGATGCCCAGATCGAGGGATGCCTCAAGAACGACGCCAAGGTCCGAGCAGCATCGTCTTCGTGCACGTCGCCGTCTTCCAACCGCGCGACCACGATTCGCGTGTAAGCGCTTTCCCGAAGGCGACCGATGTCTTTTGCCGTCAGGATTGCTCCCTTTTTGATAGCTCCGGCGCCGCTGCGGAGCCGTAAGGTGTGGGCGAGAATCGAGCCTTCGAGGCCGGGAGCCTGGATGTCGACCGCGCCAAACTTCATCGGATAACCCTACCGGTTCTCGAGCGCGGGCGTTAGAGTCGACCTGAAGGACCTCCGTGGCAGCGCTTTCACACAGTGTAGTGCAATGAGCATCGATTCTCTCGAAGAGATTGCGGAGACGCTTCGCGGACAAGAGTACGTGTCGGACGATGCGGTTTCGATGAGCCTCTACCTCGCCCTGAAGATGCAGCGTCCGTTGTTTCTCGAGGGCGCACCGGGCGTCGGTAAGACCGAAATCGCGCGAGTTCTCAGCGGCGCATTCGGCGCCGAGCTCATTCGCCTGCAGTGCTATGAAGGGCTCGACATCCATCATGCCCTATACGAATGGAACTACCCACGCCAGCTCTTGCGGCTGCAAGCAGGCCACAAAGAAGACTTGGGTGAGATCTATTCGGAAGACTTCCTTCTGAAACGACCGCTGCTCCAGGCCATCGATCCGAGTCGCAAAAGCGCTCCGGTCCTCCTCATCGACGAAATCGACCGTGCCGACGAGGAGTTCGAGAGCTTCCTTCTCGAGCTTCTGAGTGACTTCCAAGTCACGATTCCTGAGCTCGGCAGTGTCAAAGCGAGCCATCGCCCCATCGTGATCCTCACTTCGAACCGAACGCGCGAGATCCACGACGCCTTGAAGCGTCGATGCATCTATTGCTGGATCGACTATCCGAGCATGCAGAAGGAGTCGGCGATCGTCTCGATGAAGGTGCCGGGCCTCTCGGAGCATGTGCGGACGCAAGTCGTTCAATTCGTTCAGAAGCTGCGCGACGAAGACCTCCTCAAACCACCCGGCATCGCCGAAACCCTCGATTGGGCAGAAGCGCTGGTGCTCCTCGGGATTGCCGAGTTGGACGCGGAAACCGTTCGGCGAACCCTGGGCGTCGTCCTGAAGCATCAAGAGGACATCTCCATCGTTGAGCGGCTTCTCGATGATCAAGGCTGGGCAGCGCAGGCGGGATAGCTCATGTCTCGCTTGCCTCCAGCTCAAAGCGAATCCTCCAACGCATCGATGGAGCTCCGGCTGGTCGAGTTCGTCCAACGGCTCCGGCGGCTCGGCCTTCCTATCGGCGTCGACCAATCCGTCGGCTTTGCCGAGGCGTTCGCGTGGATACAGCCATTGAGTCGCCGTGAGGTGTATCACGCCGCGCGCGCCACCTTGGTCAACCGCCAGGAGTACTTGGAGCTCTTCGATCGTGCTTTTTCGGAGTTCTGGGACCGTCGAGCGATCAGCCCGCGGCCGCAGAAAACGCCGCAGGCGCCACGGCACAGGCCTGAAGAGTTTCGACGTCCAAGCCTGGTTTCGTTCATGGCGGAGAAGGCCAAGCGGCAGAGCAAGGATATCGACGTCACCGATCGCACCGAAACTGCGACCGAAGTCGAATGGCTGCAGCGCAAAGACTTCGCGAAAATGACCGAAGACGAGCTTCGCGCGCTCCGGCAATCCATGTCCGGCCTTCGATGGGATTTTAGTCAGCGCCTCAGTCATCGGCTCGTGAAAAGCACGCGTGGCCGCATGTTGGACCACCGAGAAACCCTGCGAAGGGCGGCAAAGTTGGGCGGCGTCGCCGTCGAGCTTCGACATCGAGAGCGCAAAGACAAGACGCGACCGCTCGTGCTCATTGCGGACATCAGCGGTTCGATGGAGCTTTACAGTCGAATCGTTCTTCAGTTTTTTCACGGGCTGAGTCAGCAACTCGATCGGACCGAGGCGTTCGTGTTCGGCACGCGCTTGACCCGTGTCACCGATGCATTTCGGCTTCGGGACGTCGACCTCGCGCTCGATGCGGTGTCCCACGAAGTGGCCGACTTCGCAGGAGGCACCCGGATTGCGGAGAGCTTGCGTGCATTCCGCAAGCAGTGGGGCCCGAGAGCGCTTCGCCGCGGTGCGGTGGCCATCATCATCTCCGACGGTTGCGAGACGGGCGAGGTCGATCAGCTCGCGCGAGAAGTGCAGGCGCTTCGACGTAGCTGCTATCGGCTGATTTGGCTGAACCCGCGTCTAGGACAGCGGCGCTACGAGCCGCGGGTTCGCGGGATGGCCGCCGTCCTGCCGCACGTGGACGATTTTCTGCCCATCCACAATTTCGAGTCACTCCGGCAGCTCAGAGAGCATCTGGCCCGGTTACCCAAGCGAAAGGGAGGTCCCAGTGAAGCTAGCAGGAGACTATAAGTTCGAGGCGCCGACTTCCGAGGTTTGGAAAGCCTTGCTCGATCCGGTCGTGCTCGCCGCGGTCATGCCGGGCTGCGAAAAACTCGAGCTGGTGGACGGCGCCTACGTCGGAGAGCTGAACATCAAGGTCGGTCCCGTGCAGGGGAAATTCCAAGGCAAAGTCATCCTTGCCGACGTCGAGGAGGAAAAGGGCTACACCATGACCGTCGACGGGCGCGGCCAACCTGGGTTCGTGAAGGCCACGGCCGCGGTCAAACTCACCCCCGAGGGCGAGGAAACCAAGATGGAATATGACGCGGATGCTCAGGTTGGTGGCCGCATCGCGAGTGTGGGGCAGCGTCTGATCGATTCGTCCGCCAGAGCCATCATCAAGGAAAGCCTCGAAGGCTTGAACGCCAATGTCAAAGCGCGGGCGAACGTGGCGGAAGGCGAAGAGGCCGTGGTCATTCAAGCAAGCCAATCCGAATTCGCGACCCGGGTGGCAAAGGAAGTCGCAAAGGACTTGATTCCACCGCCGGTGCGCACGGCGTTGATCGTATTGGCACTAGTCGGGATTGGCGCGCTGATATACCTTCTGAGTCGTTGACCAGACACGCTTTCAAGGGAGAAGACCTGTGATACCAGCAGCGTTCGACTATCACTCCCCGCAATCGTTGGATGAGGCGCTGTCGCTGCTCCAACGACATGCGGGTGACGCGAAAATTCTGGCCGGCGGCCAAAGTCTCATCCCTGCGATGCGGTTCCGTCTGGCGATGCCGTCGATCTTGATCGACATCAACCAGCTGAACGACCTTCGGTACATCGAAGAGAGAGCCGACTACCTGGCCATTGGGGCGATGACACTCGAGCATTCCCTCGAAGACTCTCCAGTAGTTCGCAGCTCGTATCCGCTGCTTCGGGATACTGCGGTGGTGATCGCCGACCCTTTGGTACGGAACATGGCCACAGTCGGCGGCAACATCGCGCATGCGGATCCCGCCAACGATCACCCCGCGACGATGCTCGCGTACCGAGCGACCGTCGTGGCCAAGGGGCCGAAGGGCGAGCGAACCATCGCGATCGATGATTTTTTTACCGGCCTATTCGAGAACGCGATGGCCGAGGATGAGATCCTCACCGAGATTCGGATTCCGAAGCCGAGCGCGAACAGCGGCGGTGCGTACACGAAGCTCGAGCGCAAGGTTGGCGACTACGCGATTTCGGCGGCGGCGGTTCAGTTACGACTCGATGGGTCTAAGGTTGCGGAGGCGCGAATCGGTTTGACCAATGTGAGCGCCGTGCCCATGCGGGCGAAGGCCGCGGAGGCCGAGTTGGTCGGCAAGTCGATCAGCGATGCCGTCATGGAAGCCACAGGTAAAGCGGCGGCGGGCGAATGCGACCCCTCCCCCGACCTTCGGGGTGGCGTGGATTACAAGCGGGACATCACCAGGGTCATGGTGAAGCGCTCGATTCAGCAGGCCGTTGCGAGAGCCAAGGGAGGCAAGTGATGAGTGAGCACGAGGTAACTCTGACCATCAACGGCGAGAGCGTGACGCGCCCGGTGGAGGCACGCACGCTGCTCGTCCACTTCATCCGCGAAGATTTGTCGCTCACCGGAACACACATCGGATGCGACACGACCAGCTGCGGCGCGTGCACGGTCCTCGTCTGCGGAAAGCCGGTGAAGAGCTGCACGATGTTTGCGGTACAAGCGAACGGCGCCGAGATCGAAACGATCGAGAATCTCGCCGCCGCCGGTACGCTCCACCCGCTGCAAGAAGGATTCTGGGAGAAGCATGGCCTCCAGTGCGGCTATTGCACACCGGGGATGATCATGAGCGCAAAGGGTTTTCTGGCGGACAACCCAGACCCCACCGAGGATGAGATTCGCCACGGGATTTCGGGAAACCTCTGCCGGTGCACGGGTTACAACAAGATCGTGGAAGCCATCCAGTATGCGGCGGAGAAACTCCAAGCTGCCGACGCAGGAGGTGAGTGATGCCTCAGCTCGACGATCGAAAAGAACACCACAGCGAGCTTGCAGAAGGGGTTTCTGCACGGGTTCCCACCACGGACGAAGTTCAGATCAAGACGCCGGAAAAGATTTGCGGGATGGGCCACCGCAAGAAGCGCAAGGAGGACCCGCGGTTCATCCAAGGGAAGGGCAACTACGTCGATGATGTGAAGCTGCCGGGCATGCTCTACATGGACATCGTTCGGAGCCCCTATGCGCATGCGAAGATCAACAGCATCGATGCCAGCGCTGCGCTCGAGATGGATGGTGTTCTGGCTGTGATCACTGGCGAAGACCTCAAGGCTGCCGGCGATCTTCACTGGATGCCAACCTTGATGTCGGACACGCAGATGGTCTTGCCGATCGACAAGGTCGTCTACTACGCCCAGGAGGTCTGCGCTGTCATCGCGACCAGTCGTTACATCGCGGCCGACGCGATCGAGCAGGTGTTCGTCGACTACGAGCCGCTCGATGCGGTCGTCGACCCCTTCGAAGCGATGAAGGACAAGGTCATCGTTCGGGACGACAAAGAAGAGAAGACCAACCACATCTGGCATTGGGAAGCGGGGGACAAAGCTGCGACCGACTCTGTCTTCAACGACGCCGCCACGATTGTGAAAGAGAAAATGTACATTCCGCGCATCCACGTCTCGTCGATCGAGACCTGTGGCATGGTCGCGAACTACAACAAGGTGCGGGAGCACATGCAGATCTACATGACCTCGCAGGCACCGCATGCGCACCGGACCGTTTTCGCGCTCGTGAGCGGAATACCGGAGCACAAGATCCAGATCATCTCTCCGGACATCGGCGGAGGCTTCGGCGGCAAGGTGCCGGTGTATCCTGGTTACGTGATCTGCGCGGTCGCGAGCCTGGTGACTGGCAAGCCGGTCAAGTGGATCGAGGACCGAAGTGAGAACCTGCAAGCTGACAGCTTTGCGCGCGACTACCACATCGAGGCGGAGATGGCGGCGGACAAGGATGGCAAGATCAGCGGGCTTCGGGTGAAGACCTTGTCCGATTGTGGCGCGGCAGACGCGGCGGCCAATCCGTCGAAGTTTCCAGCGGGGCTCTACAGCATCTGCACCGGCTCGTACGACATGAAGGCCGCCCACGTCGAAGTCGATGGCGTCTACACGACCAAGCCACCGGGTGGCGTTGCATACCGTTGCTCGTTCCGCGTCACCGAGGCGGTGCACATGATCGAGCGCATGACCGACATCATGGCGCACGAGCTCGGCGAAGATCCTGCAGACTATCGGCTCAGGAACTTCATTCGCCCAGACCAGTTCCCCTACACGTCGCCTACCGGTTGGGAGTACGACAGTGGCAACTACGAAGGGGCCCTGAACAAGGCGATGGACATGCTCGACTATCGCGCGCTTCGCGAAGAGCAGAAGGAGAAGCGAGCGAAAGGCGAGCTCATGGGCATTGGCATTTCGAGCTTCACCGAGGTCGTCGGAGCGGGCCCGTCGAAGGACTACGATATCTTGGGTATCAAGATGTTCGACTCCGCGGAGATCCGAATCCATCCGACGGGCAAGGCCATGGCGCGCTTTGGGACCAAATCCCAAGGACAAGGTCACGAGACGACCTATGCGCAGATTATCGCAGAGCAGCTCGGGCTGCCCGCCGATGACATCGAGGTCGAAGAGGGCGACACCGATACCGCGCCCTATGGCCTCGGCACTTATGCGAGCCGCTCCACACCCACCGCAGGTGCTGCGGCGGTGATGGCCGCGCGGAAGATCAAGGCGAAGGCCAAGAAAATCGCCGCTCACTTGTTAGAGGTCGGAGATGACGACCTCGAGTGGAACGTCGATCGCTTCCAAGTGAAGGGGTCGCCCGACCAGGCAAAGACGATTCAAGAGATCGCGTTTGCGGCCTACACCAACCATCCGCAAGGCATGGAGGCTGGGCTCGAAGCGGTGGACTACTACGACCCGCCCAATCTCACGTTCCCATTCGGCAGTTACATCTGCGTCGTCGACATCGACAAGGGTACCGGCGAGGTCAAGATTCGGCGCTTCGTCGCGGTCGACGACTGCGGGCACATCATCAACCCCATGATCGTCGAAGGCCAGATTGAGGGCGGGCTCACGATGGGCCTCGCGCCCGCGATGTTTGAAGAGATCGTTTACGACGAGCACGGGCAGAACTTGACCGGAACCTTTGCCGACTATCTCGTGCCGACTGCGGTCGAGTCACCCAAGTGGGAGCTCGGCAAGACGATTACCCCTTCGCCGCACCATCCGATCGGCGCCAAGGGTGTCGGAGAGTCGCCTACGGTCGGCGCTCCCCCAGCCATCGCCAACGCGGTGGTCGACGCACTGTGGCATTTGGGCGTCCGGCACATCGACATTCCAATTACGCCGCCAAAAGTCTGGAAATTGCTCCGAGATGCTGGGGTTACGGACTGATGGTTCTCCACTATATTGAGTAGATGGACAGCTGGTACCGCACTGCGAAGGAGCTCGAAGCCAAAGGAGAGAGCTATGTGTTGGCGACGGTCATCCGCGCGGTCGCGCCGACTTCCGCGAAGCCTGGCGACAAGGCCGTCGTAACCGCGTCGGCGGTCGTGCACGGCTGGATCGGTGGCAGCTGCGCGGAACCGACCGTCAAGAAGGAAGCCGCTCTGGCCCTTGCTGACGGGATGTGCCGCGTCGTGCAGATCACGCCCGACGCGAACCTCCCCAACCATCGAGAGGGCTTGGTCGTCGTGCCCATGACTTGCTACAGCGGCGGCGAGCTCGAAATCTATCTCGAGCCGCACCGTGCCAAGCGTGAGCTGTTGGTGTTCGGAAACTCGCCCGTCGCTCAAGCACTCGTCGAGCTCGGAATCGCAGTCGGGTACAAGGTCACCGTGGTGGACACGACCGAGCGACCTCCGCTCGAAGGGGCTACGGTCCTCACGTCGCTCGATGACGCCAAGCTCGCACGCCCAACAGAAGCAGCCGTCGTGGTCGCTACGCACGGCGTCTTTGACGAGGATGCGATCGCACGCGCGGTAGGGTTGTCTCCGAGCTATCTAGGCGTTGTCGCCAGTCCCAAACGCTTCTCTTCGCTCGGCGGCACGATGCAGCGTCGGGGAATCTCGCTCGGAGACTGGGCCAAGATCGACGGCCCCGCTGGCATCGACATCGGCGCGAACACTCCCCAGGAAATCGCCGTCAGCATCATTGCCGCCATCACCGCCCATCGCGAATCGGTGAGTGTCGAGACCCAACGCTCTGGCCAAGTGGCACATGAGAGCGCTCCGAATCCCGTAGTCGACGCAGCCACCGGCACCGAAGGCAAACCCAGCTGCTGCCATGACTGAAAAAGGGGACTGTCCCTTTTTACGTGATGTTGGGTGATGGTTTTCGCAGGGTTTGTGTGACTTGAGCGAGGACCGATACCGCAATTTCCGCGGGCGAGCGGGAGCCGATCGGCAAGCCAACCGGGCCCTTCACCCGCTCGAGGTCTGCCTCCGTAAACCCTGCTTTGCCGAGCCTGCGTAGGCGAGACGCATGGGTCTTTCTGCTTCCGAGACAGCCGATGAAAAATGCTTCGCTTCGAAGAGCCACCTGGAGAGCCGGGTCATCGAGCTTCGGATCGTGGGTCAACGTGACGACTGCGCAACGCGGATCGAGGCCAAGGGACTCCAGGGCTGCATCCGGCCACTCGAGGTTGAGCGTGACCCCAGGGAAACGTTCCGACGCGGCAAACGATTCCCTCGGATCGACGATCGTCACATCGTAGCCGGTGAGCGTCGCCATTGCAGACAAGGGCTGGGCGATGTGGACGGCGCCGACCAGAATCATGCGAAGCGGTGGGCTGAATGGCTGGTAGAAGATGGCTTCTGCGGCATCGGTATCAGTCGTCACGCAGGCGTCCAATCTCAGCGCACGCTCAACATCGGTTCGTTCGGGCTCTGTCTCACCGTCACCTCGGCGGAGTAGACGCTGATCGCCCGAGTCGAGGTTCGTCGCAAGCACGACAGGGCGGTCGCGCTCGATGTCTGCGAGTAACGCCGCCAGGGTGTCCGCTTTCACAGGAGGGGCTCCACGAAGACGCGAATAGTACCGCCACAGGCGAGGCCCACTTCCCAGGCCCGCTCATTGGTGACACCGAACTCCAGGACCTTCGAGACGCCGGCCTTCATCACCTCGAGGGCCTCCCCAACCACGGCGCCTTCTACGCAGCCGCCCGATACCGATCCTAGAAAGGCTCCATCATCACGCACGGCGAGGTGGCTCCCAGCGGGCCGTGGCGAAGACCCCCAGGTTTTCACCACGGTCGCGAGCGCGACGCCGTGGCCGGCTGCCTTCCAATCGCGTGCAGCAAAAAGAACTTCCATCTCCGACTGGTCCGGCATCAGAGCGATAGTACTTCTGGGCCCGCCGAGAGGCCACCGCGATGTCGGGCCCCTAGACGCGGTCGCGTTTCGGAATATCGGCGATTTTAATGACCCGCATCTCGGGGAGGAGGTCGGATTCGGCAAGCAGCGTCCGGAGGACGATCTGGCCGCGCGGCCGGCCCTCGGTGCTCATCCAATTCTTGACGCCTGGATTCTCGCCGCAGGCGTAGATCCGAAATGAGCCGTCATCGTCGTACACCGTTTGGCGATTGTTCAGCGCCACCGGATGGTGCCGGTAGTCCCCCGATTGGAGGTAGTGGTCGAAGACCTGACACGACCAGTACCGGCACGGGACATCTTTGCCTTCGATGACAATCGCTTCGTCCTCGGCGAGCTTGAACGAAACGCCCGAGTAGCCGATGCCCGGGCCGGGCAGATTGTTGGCGACCACCTTGGGGTCGATCATCTCGAAGACCTCGTCGGGCGTGTACTCTTCGTGCTCTCCTTCTTCGACGGCAAGCTTCCCATCCGCCCCGATTCTCGTCGGAGTCGAGTGCGCGTCGCCCTCGTATTCGATCATGCTCATGCCCACGATGGCCGACACGCCCAAGCCCGCGTCGACGGTGTCGTGCATGAACGCGATGAGCCGGTCGAGCCCCGCGGAGAGCTCACCAACGGAGTACTCGCTCGGAGGTGGCACCTCGTCGAGGCATCGGATGTTCATGATGGCGGGGCGGTACTTGCCCTGGTCGACCTCGATCACGCACTCGGGGAAATACTGCCGGGTCATGATGAAGGGCTCGTTGCCCTGGAGCGCGAGCCAGTTCTTCGCGCCATCGGGGCGCTTTGCGCTGATGTGAACCGTCGCATGCTCAAAGTCGCCGTCTCGTTCGAAGGCGATGTCTTTGTCGATCAGGAAGCTCACCATCGAACGCATGCCTTCGTCATCGCTCGCATAGACGACGATCGAGAAAAAGATGTCGTCGCCCCGCCGAATCGTGAGCTCGTAGGAGAGCGATTCGTCGAGCTTGGCGTCGTGGTAGAGCGTGTCGGGGCCGTCGCCGACGAAGCTCCGAAGCGGGGTGAACGCGCGCGCGAGCACCGGATGGCTGCGATCGGCCTCCATTTCGAGCTCTTGACCAGCGGCGATGAGTGAGGCCAAGTAGCGAAAGCCGTCTGCTCGTTCGCGTGGGCTTCGCGCGCCGATGGGGCCGACGATTTTGGCGCCGACTTCCTTGAGCTGATCGGCAAAGCGATTCCATGCGGCTTGGCTTGGGGTGATTGCGTCGGGCATCGGTATTCTTCGGTTAGCGCGCTCGGCGGCTGGCCGCCAACCTCGATGGCATCTTGGTGCAGGGGGCGTTTATGCTGAGGTCATGGAACGTCAGCGTGGGCACTATCTCGGGACCGAGATCGACGGGAAATGGCACAAGCGATACCGGCAGGACGGCCTGTTTGCGCGTGGCCTGGGGGACTGCTGGATCGAAGACGATGTCCTTCGCTTCCGGCGATATCTGACTCGGTCGCCGCTAAGTATTCCGCTACGGCGCGTTCACACGGTGGACCTGGGCACGTGGCACGCGGGCCGATGGGTGGGCAGCGGGCGGGCGATCAAGCTCATCTGGAAGCACAACGGAAACCAGCTTTCGAGCGGCTTCGTGCTCACGCGAACGGCCCCAGAGGCGGCGCGGCGGGTAGGCGAGCTCCGAGAGTTGATCTCCAGCTTTCGATAAAGCGGTCTCGCGCCGGACTCCGCTGCGACCCAAACGGGTGAATTGAATAGCGGCCATTGCGGCAGCGTATGAAAGCGGCCATAAGGACGCCGCCTCGGATCAGAGGCGCTGGAATGAAAGAGGAGAATCGATGCTAAAAGAATTCAAGGACTTTGCGCTCAAGGGCAATGTGATGGACATGGCCGTCGGCATCATCATTGGTGCGGCCTTCGGTAAGATCATTGCCTCGCTGGTCGGTGACGT
>CAMYJN010000013.1 GCA_947258625.1 uncultured Polyangiaceae bacterium
CGCGCCGTACGCAAAGCCGTGCACCGAGCCGTGGGAGCCACCAAGCTGCGGTCCTCGTCCTTGCTGGTCTATACCCAGAGCCTGCAGCGCAGCGCGGACCGAGCTGGATTGCTCGCATGCGGAGAGATCGGCGCCGCGCTTTCGGTGCTGCTGAACCAAGAGCTGAATCCCAAAGCGCTGAGGGTGTCCTCCCGCGGCCTCGATATTCTGCGCTTCTGGCTCGACGCCGACTCACCGCTGTGGGGAAGCCATGGCTGAGGACGACATGTCGCCGACGAGCCGCGAATCGGAGCCAGTGTCGTTTGACATCGATGACGACGCGATCGACGCCCTTCTCGACTCCTTCGTCGAAACCGAGGCCAGCGCTCCGGCGAAGCGGACGAGCCGTCCTGCGGACCCCTCGGACTCGGGCGCGCTCGCGGCGCAAAGGACCGTCTTCGAGCACAGGCCGCGACACGAGGCGCTCCCCTTGGTTGGCGATACGCCCGAGACGCTGAAGCGGCGCATCGCCCTCCTCGAGGCGCTCGGACGACGCGCGGTCGGCTCGGCGCGCGCGCGACTTCTGAGCTCCGCGGGCGAGCTCTGCGAGCGACTCGGCGACTGCGACGTCGCGAGGCAGCACTACACCCAGGCCTTGTCCGCCGACGCGCGCGATGTCGTCGTTCTGCGCGCGCTTCGACGGCTCTCGATCCGCAGCGGCGACTGGGGCGCCGCGGCGGATGCGCTCGAAAAAGAGGCGGCGCTGGAGCTCAGCGCCGCCGATCGAGCCTCGGCGCTCAACCTGCTCGCAAGTATTCAGCTCTCAAAGCTCCACGACCCGGCAGCCGCCGAGCAGGCCGCTGCACACGCGGCCGAGCTTCGAGAGGACGACTTCGTCGCGTGCGTGCTTTTGGCCTCGGCGAGGCTCGCTCGCGCCGACGCAGGGCGCGCCGCGGACGCTCTGACCAGCGCGGCCGAGCGCTGGCCGCGAGTCGAAGCCGAGGCGGTGCTGCTCCTCGACGCAGCCGAGCTGAAGGAACAGGCGGGTGCGCTCGAAGACGCGAGGAGCAGATACGGCCGCGTGCTCGAGCTTCAACCCAAACTGCTCGCCGCGCATCTCGGAGTGGTTCGCACGAGCCGTGGCCTTGGGGAAAGCGACGCGGCTAGGCAAGCGCTACTCGCCGCTGCAACACAGGTCTCGGGCCGGTTCGCCTCTGCGCTTCGTCGCACCGCGGCGAGCATGGACCGGTGGAGCGGTTCTCCGGAGGCCGCGGTCGCATTGCTCGACGAAGCCGAAGACACCGCTTCTCTATGGACGCTTGCGGAATCGGCCGCGGTTTGCGGAGACATTCAGACCATGATCGATGCGCTCGCCGCGCCCGCGTCCGATGACGGTCCGGAAATTCGGGCTCTGGGATCCGGGCGACGCGCGCGGCTTCACGCGGAGCGGGGTGAGCGAGAAGGATTCGAGCTCGCCTCCCGCGAAGCGCGGGAGGAGCCGCGGTTGGAACCCTACGTCCAATCCTCGGAGCGCCTGGTTGAAGCGGACTCCGGCAAGGAAACCGAGGCGCCTCCATGGCTCGAATCGATGCCGGGCGCGGAAACGAGCGTCGCCTCGCGATTGCTTCAGGCGGACGAGGCAGCGCAGATCCGAGATGAAGCGGCATTCCTAGCGGCACTGGAAGAGGAGCTCGACGGCTCCCCCGAAGAGCTGGCGGCAGGTGCAGCGCTCGCCGTCGCCGACGTGGGAGGTGCCTGCGGCGTGATCGACCGTGGCGGCGCTCTGATTCGCGCCGAGGAACGGGTGCCGGGCCACCCGATGATCGGCCGAGCGTTGCTGCTGCAAGACGATGACCCCGAGCGCAGCACTCGGCGCTGGATGGATGAGGGGAACACCAGCCGAGGTGCGCGGAGCGCCTTTGCTTTCACGATGGCCGCGAGGATCGCTGAGCCGGGGTCCGAGAAAGCGGAATCCGCGTGCGAAGCCGCATTGGCCGAAGAAGTCGACTACCTCCCCGCCCTCTGGGAGCTGGAGGACCGGCTGGGCGGAGACCAGGCCCGGGCGGCCAGCGCCGCACGGCAAGCGGCGCTCCCTTCGACAGACCAAGCGGCGAGCTGGCTGCGGGCATCGATGTGGGCTTCATCTCGTAGCGACCGCCAGGCGCACGCGGAAGCGGCCTTGACCCGGGCCGCGCCTGATCCGCTCCTCGTCGAGCACCTGATCGAGGCGGCTGGACGCGATACGGAGGCGGCCGGTGAGCTCATGGAGCTGGCAGCGCGGCGTCTCGGCATGCCTGCGTATCTGGAGCATGCCGCGGCATCCTATCGAGCGGCCGGCCTCGCAGCTCGGGCCGCGCGGGTGCTCCGCGAGGCCTCGGACGCGCAGCCAGATGACGAAATGATTCGTGTTCAACGAGAGGAAGCAGAGCTTCAGGGATCCGAGTTTGCGCGCGTCTCCGACCGCACCATGAGCCGCCTGCGCGAGGCCAGTAGCGAAGCCGATCGACTCGGCGCGTTTGAGGCGATGGCAGAACTGGATCGACTCGCGCGTCACGACATGCAGAGCGCGCGCTTGTCATTCCAGTCGATCGCCGAGCTTCGACCGGATCACATCCCCACCGCGCGCGCCCTCGAATGGGATGCGCTTCGGGAGAACGACACCGAACGCATCCGCTCGAGCGCCCGACGGCTTTTACTGGCCCTTCCGGAGGACTCGCCTGACCGCTTGGCCAGGCATCGGCTCCATCTAGAGCTGCTCAAGGCCGATCCCGACATCCTGCGGTCCGATCTCGATCGATGGCTGTGCGGGATCGACGACGCGCTCGAGGCGGACCCAGGCCTGGCCAGACAAGTCCTGGGCGCCGCGTACGCGATGGGCGACAACCTGCTCAGCCTCCAAGCACTCCTTGCCCTGCAGGCCGCAGTCGACGATGACCTCGAACGTGGCGCCTTCGCGCTCGACGCCGCGCACGTGCTTCAGCTGATGGGGGCCCCAGAGAACGCGCTCGAGCGCTTGGATGAGGCGGGAAGTCACCCGCTGGCCCGCGAAGTCGAAGCGGGGCTCTTGCATGCGGCCAAGCGCTGGGAAGACGCCGCCACCGTCTATCAAGACGCAGCGAGCACGGCCAAGGACAGCCATCGCGCAGCATCGCTCTGGCGGGAGGCCGCGTGCATATTCGAGAAGGAGCTTGGCGACCCGCATCGCGCGATCGATGCCTGGGTGGCCGCTTCGAAGTGCGACATCCGATACCTGGACGTGTACCGACGCCTCGCGGCGCTCTACCAGAGCCAAGGGCGACTCGACGCGCTGGCGGCACTCACCGATGCCCGCATCGATGCCGGCGCCGATACGCCCACCCTGGTTGGTCTGCTCGTGCAGAAGGCGCGTCAGAGTCGTGCGCGAGGGGATCTCGAAGGCGTCAGCGACGCATTGCACGAGTGCCTCGAGCTCGATCCTCTCAACTTCACCGCGCTCAAAGAGCTGGTCGACACCCACCGCGCGGCGGAGAATTGGCAAGGCGCCGCTGAAGCTTTGATTCGCATCGCGCGCCTGCAGCGCAGCACCGAAGAGCGGATTTGGGCATTTACGCAGCTCGCATCTCTTTATGACGTACATCTTCAAGACCTCGGCCGAGCCGAAGCGTCGCTCCGGAGGGTGGTGCAACTTTCGCCCGCGAATTTGGAAATCCTGGACCGCCTCGCATCGGTGACGAGTCGCCAAGGCAAAGCCCACGAAGCCGCGCGATTGCTCGAAGAGCTCGTTCGACGCGCGGATAGCGAATCCGAAAAACGCGACTACCGAATTCGCTTGGCCGGGGCCGTCGAATCGGCCGGTCAGGGGCGGCAAGCCGAGCAGATTCTGGAAAGACTGCGGGGCGAGCAGCCGACGGAGCCAGACGTGATTCTTGCCCTCACCGACTACTATCAGCGTCAGGGCGATGCCCCGGCCGAGGCGATGCACCTGAACCGGGCGCTCAGCGACTTGCGAACGGCGATCGATCGCGACCCGGGCGATGAGGCCCTGTGGACCACCCTGGTGCGCGTGCTCCAGCGTCGGCACGGTCCCGGCCCAGCCTCCTGCGCGGCCAGCGCGGCGATCGCGTCCGGCCATCCGGCATCTCTTTTCGAGGGAGACATCCTAGGGCACGGCGAAGCTCTGGGCGAGGCCAAGATCCCGCTGTCGGGTCTCGTCGATGCCGTCGTTGCACCGGAGGGTCTCTCAGAAACGGCGCGCCGACTGTTCGCTTTGTGCGAGCACTCCTTCGACAAGGTATTGCCCTTCGATGCCAGCGCCTGGCGACTGCGCAGGCCAACGGGCGAGCATCGAATCCTCGTCGAGGAGGCCGGCGCCGTAGCCGAGATGCTGGGGATTAGCGAGCCGCGCTTGCGAATCACCTATGTTGCGCCTGCGGCGTGCATGCCCGTCTCCGGCGACCCGCCCATCATCGTCGTCGGTGGCAACCTCCACAAGATCACCAACGCTCGCGAGCGTCTGTTCCTCTTTGCGCGAGCCCTCAAAGTGGCCGCGAATCATCTGGCCCCAGCGCTTCGCGCCCGTCCCGAAGACCTGGACCTCGCGCTATCGGCGCTGCTTCAGGAGCACCGAGGGAGCCTCGGAAACGAAGCGACAGGGCCTCAAATGCTGGACCTGCGGAAGAAGCTGCTCAAGGCCGTGCCCCGTCGCTCTCGAGACGAGGTCGATAGCTTGGCCCTGGAGCTGAAGGGCAACACCCGGTTTTCTACACGAGCAGTGCCTTTTGCGATCGCCGAGCTCGGCAACCGTGTGGCCCTGACCCTGACCGGCGATGTTCCCTCGGCGGTGAGCGCCCTGCTCAAGATCGCCGGGCACGACGTCCCCGCAGGCGACGACCAGCGTTTGAGCGCCATTGAAGAAACCCCAGAGGCCTCGGCCATGGTGAGATTCGCGATGAGCGACACACATTTTGAAGCTCGGGCCCAAGCTGGTGTAGATCCCTAGAACCATGCGGTTGGGTTTCATCGGTCCGGCGAAAAGCGACGTCGCCGCTCTCGAGCAGGCGGCCAAGCTTCTAATCTGCGACCTCGAGGTCGACACCGTCATTTATCTCGGCGAAGACGAGGCCCTGCGCGAGTTCATGGCGAAGCACGAATCGGACCCCGGCGACTCCTCGCTCGAACAGCAAGTCGCCGAGGTCGCAGGGCGCGGCACCTCAGACCAGATCGAAGAGGTCCTGCGCAAGCTGCGCGGCGCCCGGTACCTTGGAAAGCTACGGGTCGCACCACCGCCGCCTCGCCGCGCCATGGAGATGCTCGACGACCGTATCGCTCTCATCGTTCGACACAAATCGACCATCGGAGAGGAAGACGTGATCAACTCCAACATCGTGGTGTACGGCGATGGCCACGAGCTGATGTTCAAGCGGTTCGGGCCGCGTTGCTTTTTCTGCCCGGGTCCGCTCGAAACCGGCCACCTCGGCCTGCTCGACGACCAATCCGAAACCGGAGGGGTCATGTTGGAGGCGATTACACTGAGCGGCGAGGTGTGCTGGAGCGAACCCATTCAGGGTCGGGGTGCGAAGGTGATGGTGGCGCCATGACCTCGCGGCGGGTCGCGATCTACGGCGGCAGCTTTGATCCCCCTCACCTGGGACACGTGCTTTCCGTGGCGTGGGCGCTCTCGGCAGCCGATCTCGACGCCCTTTGGATCGTCCCGACTTGGAAACACGTGTTCGACAAGCAACACGGCGCGCCGTTCGAAGAACGCCAAACGATGTGCGAGCTTGCGTTTGCTCCGTTCCGAGACGTTCAGGTCTCCGACATCGAGCGGCGTCTCGGCGGGGTGAGCCGAACGCTCGAAACCCTGGATGCGCTCGAAAAGGAGAATCCGGACACGCTTTTTCGGCTTCTGATCGGCGCCGACGTTCTTCCTACGACCGATCGCTGGTACCGCTGGGAAGAGGTGGTGAAGATCGCGCCACCTATCGTGATTGGTCGCCAGGGCTACCCCGTCCCCGAGGGTTGCCCGATCTCGATTCCCAACATCAACTCCACCGACATCCGCACCGGGCTATCGAACGCAGCTGACATTGGCGGCCTCGTGCCGAGCGCGGTCATCGAGCACATCCGATCGCGCGACCTCTATCAGGGCGAAGGATGAACGTCCTGATCATCGGCCGAGGCCGAGTCGGGAATGGGCTGAAGCGGTCACTGCAAGCAAGCGGCATGCTCGAGGTCTCTGCCGCGGGCCGACGCTGCAAGCCTTCGAGCGTGGCCATGGCGGACGCAATCGTCCTCGCCGTCTCCGATGACTCGATCTCGAAGGTCGCCCGCGCCATCGCTCCGAACCTGCACCGAGGTGCCACTGTGCTTCACTGCGCAGGCGCTAGGGGCACCGACGAGCTGGAAGCATGCAGAGCGAACGGAGCGGCGGTCGGGGTGATGCACCCGCTGGTCTCGTTCGCGAGCAAGCACCGGAGCCCCAGCCTTTGCGGCACCACATTCACGGTAAACGGCTCCCGGCGTGCCATCGCCACCAGCCGCCGCATCGCAAAAGCGTGCGGCGCCCGCGTGGTGCTGGCCGAAACCGACGGAGCGGGATACCACGCAGCGGCCGCCCTCGCCGCCAACGGCGCTGCAGCGTTGGCCTTCGTTTCGGTGGGCCTGCTCGAGCGACTTGGTTTCGAACGGCGCTCCGCCGAACGCGCGATCGGTGGCCTGCTGCAAAGCGTCGGCGAAAACGTGCAGAGCCTCGGAGTTCCCGGTGCCCTCACGGGTCCGATCGCACGGGGCGAAGCGGAGGCCGTGGCGAATCATCGAGCTGCGCTGCGCCGTTTGAGTTCCGATGCGCGCTCGGCTTACGACGCGCTCGTCCCCATCATCGTGCGCTGCGCACGAGCCGCAGGCCTTGGGCAAGCGAAGGCGTCGAGAATTCTGCGCGCGACGAAACGCTGAACGGCGGCTTCACTCGGCGGCTTCGACGGAACCTTCGGTCTGCTCGAAGCGAATGCCTTCCGTGTCGCCCTGCGCAACGACACGATCGCCGCGCTCGAACTTCCCGCCGAGGATGGCGGCTGCCAGGGGCGCTTCGATCATCCGTCCAATTGCGCGGCGCATCGGTCGCGCGCCTAGCTCCACGTCGTATCCGCCGAGTGCCACCAATGCATCGATCGCGCTTTCGTCGATGCGCAGATCGACGCCTTGTCGCTCTCGTAGCTGCTGGACGACACCGGCCGCCATCCGCCGCGCGATTTCACGAACTTCGTCGCGGCTGAGGGAACCGAAGAACAGTGGCTCGTCAATGCGGTTCCAGAGCTCGGGCGGGAGCGCACGCCGCGCTTCGGTCAGCGCCGCGGCAAATTTATCTCCTTTGTGCTTCGACGCTCCCTTGAATCCAATCGAGCTTTGGCTGCGCTGCGAGCTCTGGGCACCGAGGTTCGATGTCATGACGACGATCGTGTGCGTACAATCGACCGTCCTCCCCTTCCCGTCGGTGAGCCGTCCGTCTTCGAGCAGCGGCAAGAGCGACTGGAGCACATCCATGTGTGCCTTTTCGATCTCGTCGAGGAGGACGAGCTGGTAGGGACGGTGCCGAATGGCTTCGGTGAGTTGACCGCCGGTGTCGTGGCCGATGTAGCCGGGCGGCGCTCCGACCAACTTTGCGATGGCATGCGATTCACTGAGCTCGCTCATGTCGATACGAGTCATCGGGCAACCCATGAAGAAGAGCTCGTTCAGCGCGCGAGCGGTCTCGGTCTTTCCGACGCCAGTCGGCCCTAAGAATAGAAACGTCGCGAGCGGACGCTGACCGTGAAAACCTGCAGCACCTTTGCGAAGGGCGTCGGAGATACGCCCCATCACCTCCGCGTGGCCGACGACGTGCTCTGCGAGATGCTGCTCGAGCTCGAGCAGCTTGTCCGAGTCGGTCACCAAGAGGCGCTCGACCGGCACACGCACCTTTTCCGCCACCACCTGCGCCACCGCTTCGCGATCGACGATGGCCCCACCCCGGCGGCGCGTCCGCGCGCCGGCCAGATCGAGAAGGCCGATCGCCTTGTCTGGAAGCGTCTGCTCCGCCAGGTATCGCACCGACAGCTCGACTGCGGACTCGACGGCCGACGGCTCGTAGGCGATGCCGTGATGCACCTCGTAGCGCGGCGTGATGCCCAAGAGAATCTCAATCGCATCTTCGGCGGTCGGCTCGGCCACGTGGATCGGGGAGAATCGCCGGGCTAGCGCGGCGTCGCGCTCGACGTACTTGCGGTACTCGGCCTCGGTCGTTGCCCCAATGCAGGGAAGCTCTCCGCGCGCCAGAGACGCTTTGAGCTCGTGCGCCAAGTCATCGGGCGATTCACCCCCAATGAAGAGCGTGTGCACTTCGTCGATGAACAGGACGATCTTCCCATTAGCCCGCTTCACCTCGAACTGCAGACGGTGCAGGCGCTCCGAAAGCGCGCCTCGAACCCCGGTGCCAGAAACCAAGCCGCCCGCGGAAAGCTCGATCAGGATGGTGCCCTCGAGGCCGCGAACACCTTCTCCGCGTCCGGCGAGCCTCCGGGCGAGGCCTTCAACGATGGCGGTCTTGCCCACGCCGGGCGCGCCGATCAGAATCGGATTGTTCGATCGTCGGCGGGCCAATACGTCGAGAAGCCGCTCGATTTCATCGTCACGGCCGATCACCTCGTCGATCCGTCCGAGCGAAGCCATCTCCGTCAGGTTGCGCCCGAGCTTGGCCAGCGTCGGAAACTTACGCGCGTCGAGACTGAAGGGCGATGACGAGGGCACGATGATCTCGTCTTCCGCCTGCGCGCCGGGTCTTTCCGTCGGCGCGTGGATCGGCGCTTCGATGAGAATCTCATCATCATCTTCTTCGAGCGCTTCGACGCGCAGCTCGATCAACGGAGCTCGCTGGGCGGTCCTCCGTGCTGAAGGGCGCGATGGTTTCGCTGGAGGCTGCGCGGAAAACGACGCGGCAGGCGGGACGTACGTCGAGCTGGAGCCCGCGTGCGCGTCTTCGGGTCGCAGCACCTCGTGCACTGCTTCCTGAACCCGCCGGGATCCAGTCCCGATGACCTCGAGGCTTCGGTGCGCAGCGCTTCGCGTGTCGCGCGCGACCGCCAAGAGCAGATGCGCGGGCAGCACCTGCGGCGCTTCGGCTGCCTTCGCCAGACGGTAGGCGCGTTCGACCGCTCGTTCGAGCGCACTGCTCGGCTCGGAATCCACCACGCGGATCGCGCTCAGCAGATCACTCTCCTTGACCCCGAGCCCGGATAGCAGCCTCCCCATCGGGCCCCCGGTCTGCAGCATCACGAGCAGCAGATACGCCGTCGAAGGGCTCTGCGCGCGCCTTTGGGCCTCGCGCTGCGCGCGGGCGACCAGTCCTTTTACACCCCCACTGACCGTCGTCATCGAGCTCCGTTCCTGGGTCGGAGTTAGCCGTCACCGCCTTGGGGCACAACTTTTCGGCGGGCTGTATCAAACATGAAGGCCTAAAACCTACAGTTGCGCACCTTATCACCCTGTCACCGGAAAGTTCCAGTTGTTAGCCTGATCGAGGACCCAAGCCAGGAGCAAGCTGTGAATCCACGCCTCGCACTCGTCGCCACCGCATTGGCGGCCATCGTTTCGTCGGTGACTCCGTGGCAGGGGGCCGACGCCGCAACGGGCCTGCGCGCAAAGATTTTCCTCACGCAAAAAGGCGTGCCGCGCACCCTTTCGGAGTCTGGCGTCATTCGCTTCGCTCGGTCGAACAAGGCCACCCGTCTCAGGGAGAATGTCGATGCTCCAGTCGACGAGCGCCAGTGGAAGGCCACTTTGGTCGCGAACTTCAACGCTCCCCTTGGAGACTCGGAGTTCGAAGTGCTCTTCTACGATATCCAGACCGCGGAGCGGAAGTTCATCGCCCCGGCCATGACGGTCTTCGTCAATGACAGCAATCAGCGAACGATCGTCCACAAGCTCAGGCTCAAGCGCCCGCAGTTCGAGCCTAATCGACGGCTGGAAATGGTGGTGACCGTGCGTAGACAGGAGGTCGGCCGTTACCGCTTTCAAATTCTCGGGGACAGGGTACAACACGGCGGCGAAGTCACCTTCTCGGATGACGAAGCCCGCTGAACCGTGCCAAGTCTAAATGATGTCACCAAGAGAGCCTCAAAGGGCTCCCTCGACGCAGTGTATGTGCTGGTCGGGACCGAACGCCTGCTGATCGAGCGCGCGGTCGACGCCGTACGCAAGGCGGTCGACTCGATGGGCGCGCCGGGCTTCAACATCGAGGTATTCGACGGCAAGGGGCTCGATGCAGCGCGGGTGATCGCCGCGGCACGGACCCTTCCGATGATGGCCGATACACGTCTCGTCTTGCTGCGCCACGTCGACGCCATGACGCCGACCGAGCAAACGAATCTCGCGGCATACCTAGACGATCCAAACGAATCGACGTGTTTTCTAATGACGGCCACCAAGCTCGACGGGCGCGCCAAGCTCGTCAAGGCTGCGAAAAAGAAAGGCTATCTCGTCGACGCCAAGCCTCTTCGCGGCGCCGCACTTCGGGAGTTCATCCGCGCCGAGGCAAAGGCTCGCGAGCATGGCATCGCGCCGCAGGCGATCGAGGCACTGCTCGATGCGGTCGGCGACGACCTCGCCGCGATCGACGACGCCATGGAACGCCTCTCGCTCTTCGTAGGCGCAGGCCAGCGCATCGACGCCGAGGCCGTCATGACCTGTGTCACCCGGGTTCGCGTCGAATCGATTTGGAGTCTGGTCGATGCGATTGGGCTCAAGGACCGTCGCAAAGGCATTGCCGCAGCCCAGTCACTCCTCGACGATCGAGAGCCGCCGCTGCGGCTTCTCGCCATGGTCGCTCGACAACTCCGAATCGTTGCTCGGATGCGCGAAGCGCTCTCCGACGGCCTCCGCCCCCAAGAAGCGGCCAAGCGGGCCGGCGCCCCTCCCTTCAAAGCGGGCGACCTCACCGAGTCCGCACGGCGATTCACCGCCGACAGCCTAGGAAACGCCTTCGAGCTGATCGCAGAAACCGATCGCGCGCTCAAGAGCAGCAAGCGTCCGCCCGGCTTGATCCTCGAGGACGCGGTGCTCGGGCTCTGCGCGGACGCCCCTTGATCGACCAGATCGGCTCAAAGCCGACCGGAACGAAATCGCCACGGAGCTGGGGCTCAGCTCTGGAGGGCGTTGACCTGGTGGGTCAGCCTGGCGATGTACCGCGAACCGGTCTTGCGGTGGTAGATGCCCTTCGACACCGCACCGTCGATGCGGCTTGCGGCCTCGATGAGCGCCTTCTTCGCTCCTGCGGCATCGCCGGTCTCGATCGCGGCCCGGACGCGCTTCACGCAGGTGCGCACGTTGGTGCGGATGTGACGGTTGCGCGCGGTTCGCTTGATCGTCTGGCGGGCTCGCTTTTTTGCTGAGGCGTGGTTGGCCACTCGAATATCCTCCCCATAGGGACGCGGGTGGTAGCCCTGCCCCGGGGGGCTGTCAAGCCGGTCGCAGGAACCTTGCGAGACCCGCTCCTACCAGGCATACAGGCCCGTGTCCCGACGCAAGCAAACCTTAGATTGGCTTGCCAAGCTCGTCACGGAGCGCCGGAAGCTGGTCGTCTGGGTCTCGGTCCTGGTGACCATCGCCTTCGCGACTCAAATCCCGAAGTTGACGGCCGATCCGGCGCCGGAAAGCCTGCTGTCCTCGTTCGAGGGTGAAGAGTACGCGCTGATCCAGCAGCGCTTCGAGCAGTGGTTTGGAAAACGGCGAGAGGCCGTTTTGATCCTGGTCGAGGCCGACGACGTCTTAGCCCGGGACACCCTTCAACAGATCCACGATATTTCGCTCTACTTCGCAGAGAAGCCCTGGGTCGAGAAGGTCGCGGGCATCACGACCCTCAACATCCCGCGCCGGATCAAAGCCGAGCCCGAAGACGCTTCCGGCGAGCTGGATGAGCTTGAGGGCCTGCAGGAGGTCGGCGGGCCGGGCGATGAGGGCGACCTCGATGATCTCGACGACCTCGACGATCTCGACTCCCTCGACGACTCGGAAGACAAGTCGGATGCACAGGGGAATCTCGAAGACGCCTCGTTCAACGCGCTCCTCGACATCATCGAGAGCGACCCCGATCGTTTCCCCGGCGGCATTGCCAAGGTGGGCCCCGCCTTGTCGGCGGAGCTTCAGACCGATCCGATCGTCGAAGGGACGGAGGTCACCGAAGAAGAGGCCATCGAGCTGGCGGACGCGATCTCGAGCAATCCTCTTCTGGTGGGCCGGCTGATCGACGAGGACCACACGGTGGCGGGCATCGCCCTCCAACTGCCCGAGCTCGACCCCAAAGAGATGCGCGCGGCGATGGACGACCTCCGCGAATCGCTCGAGCGACCGGAGTTCAAAGACGTCGATGTACACGTCGGCGGCCTCCCCTATCTTCGGAGTGTCATCGTCAGCAAGATGCGCGCCGACAACCTGCGCCTGATTCCTTTGACGGTCTTGGTTTGCTTGATTCTCTTGACCTTGTCGTTTCGATGGACGCCTGGGGTCTTGCTTCCGCTTGGGGCTGTGGCCATCACCGCACTGGTGACGGTCGGCGCAATGGGGCTCTTTGGTGAGCCGATGAACATCCTGAACAACGTGATCGTGCCGCTGCTGATCATCATCGGTATCAGCGACGCGACGCATTTAATTCAACGGTATCGCGACGAGGTGCACGCGGACGACGACCCCGACCGAAAGGCCGCTGGTCGCCGGACGGTTCGCGCGATTGCCGTGGCCTGCATGCTCACCTCCGCGACGACTGCAGCCGGCCTCGGCTCACTCGTCGTCTCGAAGACGGTGATGCTTCGACACTTCGGCATCACATCCGGTCTCGGCGTCATGGTCTCGTACGTCGTCATCATCACCTTCGTGCCCGCGATCCTCACCTGGGTCACCCCGCCAAAGCGCTCCGACGTTCGCAGAGAACGAACGAGCATGTTCACCAACGTGACCACTGGGCTCGTCGCGAGGCTGCTTCGTTGGCGCTGGGCCGTGCTCGGCGTGACCGCGTTGTTCACCGCCGGCGCAGCGTACGTCGCGAGCCAGATCACCGTCGACCACGCCTTGCTCGACCAGTTCGACGAAACCGACCCCGTCTACACGACCACTCTTTTAATCGAAGAGAAGCTTGCAGGCGTCCGTCCGCTCGAGGTCGTGCTGGTCAGCACCGAAGAAGACCATTTCATGGACCCGAAGATGGTGCAGAAGATCCAGCGTATCCGGAACTGGGCGGCGCTTCGCCCGGAAGTCATTCGAAGCTTGAGCTACGGCGACATGCTGCGAGAGTCCTATGCACTACTGGCCGACGACCCGACGGTTCGTTCGGAGTTCTTCAAGAGCAAAAAGCAGGTAAAGGGCCTCGTCACGATGATGAGCCAGCGTCAGCCCAGCCCGCTCAGCGAGTGGCTGACCGAAGACGGCAAGAGGGCGCGCATCCAATTCAAGCTGCGC
>CAMYJN010000014.1 GCA_947258625.1 uncultured Polyangiaceae bacterium
CGTTTACGAAGTGTTCGACGATCGGGTGATCGTGATCGTCCTCAAGGTTGGCCATCGAAAGGACATCTACAAATAGCAAACCACGAAACGAGCTTCGTCGAAGTGGTGGATTCCACCTGCGGCGAGGTTCAGCGGTAGATGACGAGTTGGGCAGAGGGTGCCAAGATTCCATTGCGTTCTTCGACCAGCTACGCCGTCATCATCACCTCCATCGCCACCCCGAACTCCACCGGACAACGCTGTGCGTAACGGGCCCCCGCAACCCACAGCGTTGACCGCTCTTCAAGGCCCTCGGTTTCGACCGGGGGCTTTGTCGTTCCAGCGAAGAAAAGGGGCGCCTCCGCGGACGGTGGAGCTAGAGGAGCCGCTTGATCTCATCTACCCCCCCGGCAGAGCGCCACGCGACTCAGTGCCGTCTCGCGCTGCCCGCGTATTCAGCGGAGAGGGATGCGGGTGTTTGTACTCGCTCCGAGCTCGCCCCGCGCGACAGGCCTGCCCCCGACAGACGCCTCGACGTCGAATCCCAGCACGCCGTCGCGCTCGACCCTCCACTCGGCACGGTAGTCGAGGCGGCAGCCCGGGAACACGGGTTCGAGGAATCGCATGTCGATGCGGCCGGTTAGCCCTACGACCGGAGACTTCGAGAGCTCTTCGAGCAGCGTCAGGCCTTCGTGCGATGGGGTCGCGCTAGGCCGTAGGGAATAGCCAGCGTCGAGCAGCTCGAGCGTCCGGAGCCCGAGCCCCTCGTCGTTGCGCTCCGCCCCCGCTTTGCGGATCGCGTCTAGGCTCGCCAGGAGCTGGGCAGTCTGGCCGAGGCCTTCGACGACATAAACGCCGGGCCACAACGACCAGTTGGGGAAATGTCCATCGAAGACGGGATCGTTCACCGAGATCTGAAGGGCCGCTTCGATGGAGCGCACCTCCCCCAGGCTGAAGCGCTTGACACGGTCGACGAAGAGAAAGGGCCTTCGGTGTGGAAGGATCCGTTCGACGATATTGGCCCCAAAGCCGCGGTGCTTTTCATTTGCTCGTGTCATGCCAGCTCCCTGACGATGGTTCGCAGCTCCTCGACCGAAGAGCTGCCATGGATTCGAATTGTGGAGCGTTGGTCGAGATGACGCTTAAGGATGTGATGCAGGCTGTGATGAGGACCAAGCACGACGATCTCGCTTGTTCCCTCTGCAAGCAGGAATTCGATGGCGCGGTGGAGCCGGATCGGCCGGGTGAGTTGCGAAAGCACGAGCTCGACAGCCTGTTTGGCGTCGGTGGGGCCGCGATCGGCCGTTTCGTTGCTCACCCACGTGGTCGTTCCGCCCGCGTCTCCGATGAGCGATTCGGCCAACGGTCGTAGCTCGGCGACGGCCGTCTGCATGAGGGGCGAATGCCACGGGCCAGAAACGGGGAGTGGAGAGACGCGATCCGCCGCCGCCGCCGCTCGAAGAGCCGCGCGCGCACCCGCAACGAGATGCGTGTCCGCGGTCGTCTGCCCAGCGCGGAAGATGGCTCCCGCCCTACTACCGAGCTCTAGTACCTCGTCGAGCCTTGCTTCCGACCCACGGACCGCTGCCATGCCGCCGGGTTGTGCGCGCGCGGCGGCCGCCATGGCACGCCCGCGCATTGCCGAGAGATGGACGGCTTCCTCGAAGCCGAGATGACCCGAGAGCGCGAGTGCTCCGATCTCGCCGGCCGAATGCCCGAGCGCGAGCGACGGCTCGACGCCCTCGTCCCGGAGGAAGGAAGCCGCGCTCAGCGCTACTGCGGTGAGCGCCGGCTGAACGTATTCGGTGCGCAGGAGAGATCTTCCGCCAAGCTCCGAGACTTGGAGTAGATTCTTGCTCGCCGCTTCACTCGCCCGTTCCCAATACTTTGCTGCAGGTGGATACGATCGAGCGAGCTCCAGCCCCATCCCCGCGTGCTCGGCTCCTTGCCCCGCCACGAGCCAGGCGATCATGCGGTCATCCCGCCGTCGACGACGACTGTTTCACCCGTGATGTAGCTGGCCTCGTCGGAGGCCAGGAAGGCCACGACGCTTGCGAGCTCTTCGGAGCGCCCGGGCCGGCCCATGGGGAGCAATTGCATGCGGGCATCCCGCACCCGGTGATCCATTCGCTGCGCCATGCCTGCATCGAAGATCCCCGGGGCGACCGCGTTGATGCGAATTCCATGCCGGGCCAGCTCGCGAGCGAGGGTTCGCGTGAGCGCGATGACCCCGCCCTTGGACGCCGCGTAGCTCGCTTGGCCGGGACTCGCATACAGACCCGCCACGGACGCAACGTTGATCACCACCCCACCACCGGAGCGGATCATGCCGGGGAGCGCAGCGCGGATGCACGCCATAGTGCCATTCAAGTTCGTCGCGATCACCTCCGCGTCATCGGCATCGGGCTGGAGCAAGAAGAACTGATCCCGAATGATCGCAGCGTTGTTCACCAGCACGTCGAGATCGGGCAGTTCGGCGATGGACGTTCGGACGGCGGCGGCATCCTCGAGGTCGAGCTCGATCGACGCGGCCTCGGCTCCTAGCGAAGCGCAGCCCGCGACGCAATCCTCGGCCTCGTCGCGTCGGTTTCGATAGCCGACGAACACGGACGCTCCTTCGCTGGCGAAACGCAGCGCGATATCGCGTCCCAGCCCGCGTGATGCGCCCGTCACGAGGACTCTTCGCTCTTCGAATCGCTTCATGGCAGTGAGCCTTGCCACAACGGAGGATAGGTTGCGTCCTCTCGTGTCGAGTAGGTGTGACGATGCGGATCGACGAAAAGGCTTCGGTTGACGAGAAGGGGGCTCGAGACGGTCTGAATCCGGGTCGCGGAGTCCCGATTGGGCGCGAAGAATTGGTCAATCCCAGGATGCGCGACTGAGATGTCGAGCAGCGCCGTCCCGATGAGGCCACCCACACCGGGAGAAAACACGGCGGTCATCACTTCTCCCACCCGGGCGTCTGGGCCGTGGAGCGCATCGCCCGCATTCAGTCCCTCGCGTGCCACGAAGTGTGTCAGGCGGCGGCGGATGCCGCGGGCCCTCCGCTCCTCGATCGCCTCGATGCCCGGGAACCGCTTCCGCGTAGAGATGCGCCATTGGAGCTGGAGCTCGAGTGGGGTGAGTCCTTCGATCGAGCCGTGCCGGACCGAGAAGAAACCGTTTTCCAGGGCGCAGAGATCCAGCGTTTCGAGAGAGACCTCCGAGCCGCCGAAGGAGTTGACCAGCTCGAGCAACTCCCGCCGCGCGTCTGTGGCATCTTCGCTGCGGATCACGAGGTCGTATCCGTACTCGCCGGTCTTTCCGGCGCGGAAGCAGATCCCGCGATCAAAACGATAGAAGCTCAGATAGGGTAGGCCGATGACGTCCGGCGTGAGCCATTTGCTCAGCACTTCCCAAGCATAGGGTCCGTGCAGTGAGAGCAGCTCGTGCTCGTGTCGGAGATCTTCGAGCTCGATCTCCAGCTCGGGGTTGGCGTGACGGCCGAGGCGGGCCGAGAAATCCTCGGTCGTCATGCCTTCAACCATGAGAAAGCATGCGTCGTCATCAGGGCAAACATAAACGTCCGCGATGGGCTGACCCTGTTCGTCGAGGATCAATGTCTGCAGCATCCGACCGTCTCGGACCCATAGGTCGCCTGAGCAGACCGCGTCCACCGCCTCGATGGAGTCCTCGCCCACGAGCCGGAGGAGCCCTACGTGATCCATGCGGCTCAGCGCGGCGCCGTGGCGGACCGAACGGTACTCCGCTTCAAGACTCACCCCTGACCTCCATGATCGCGTCTACGATGGTGTTGACCGTTCGAATCTTGGTGGAGGCCAGCGGTGAGTTCGCGAGCTCCAGCCCAAAAACCGCATCGAGCTGAACCACGAGCTCGACGGCGTCGACCGAGTCCATACCTAGGCCGGTGCCGAAGAGGGGCGCGTCGGGGTCGATGGCCTCCGGCTCGATCTTCAGTTTCATGGTGTCGCGGAGGATCTGCCGAACACGGTCGAGAATCGCCACCCGGGAGGCGACGTAGTCGGACAGATCAGTTGTCATGGTTGACCTCGGTGGACACAAGGATGATGGCGAGACTGGCGGTGGTGCCCTTGCTTGCGACCAGGGCAGTTCTCGCGCTCCCCCGGCGCAACGAGCCGAGGGCATGGGCGAGTGCGAAGCAGGAAGAAGTGGCGGGCAGGCCGGCAAAGGGTTTGGGTGGTTCGATGACGAGCTCTGGACGTTCGTTCGATCCCCAACTGCTTTGCGCCTGCGCGATCGCTTCGTCCAATTGGTCGGGCCCCGCAAGGCCGACCCCTGCAACCTCGACCGCGGTCGGTGTCGTACACAGGACGAGCGCACAGGCGGCGTCGAAGAGGGCGCCTCCTTCAACATCATCCGCCCTCACATCCACGGCCGCGGCGACGATTTGGTCCGAGTCGCGTCGGCGGGCGAGCATCCGAGCAGAAAGGACGGCGGCCATGAGGCCACTCCCTTCGCCGATGGTGATCGTGCTCTGCGGACCGCGGATGTTCAGCGCCTTGGCGCACGCACCCTGCGCCGCGCTCGGGAGCACCTGGGCGAAAGCGGTGGTGTCGGGCGCGCCTAGGCCCCGTCGATCGACGCTACCGTGAAATCGCTCGAGGCTGTCGGTGGAGCCGCGGAGAAGTCCGGCGATCAGCCCGGTCCGCTCGCGCACTGTCCCTCGGAGCCGCACCCCCGCGTCGCCGAGTGCTCTGGAGGTGACGGCGGTCAGGAGCTCTGAGGCCCGATCGATTCCGCGAAGATCGACCCTGGGGAGCTCGGACGAGAGATCAATCTCGAGCTCGCCGTCCGTGGGTGCCGACTCCGATTCGTAGATCAAGGCGAGCTCTTCGACGCTGCTCACGCTGTTGCTCAAAGCAGCCGCCGCGCTGAGGAAGACTGGCCTGCGCTCCTCATCCTCGGAGGTGGGTTCGGCGCTTCCAAACACGAGCGCGCAGTTGTTCCCGCCAAAGGCCGAGTTACTCGAGAGCGCGAGGTCGTAGGCCAGAGGCCGCGGCTTCTTCGTGCCGACGGGGCGAGGCGGCCCCCCCGGACGCGGGCCTTGGAAGCCCGCGGTGGTCGGAGCCAGTCCCTCGCCCATACACTCGAGGGTGGCGATCATCTCCAGCACGCCGGCGGCGCTCTGTGCATGGCCGAGGTGTCCCTTGCTGGAGCTGATCGGAAGAGCGCCGCCTAGCTCGGATCCGAACACCGACTGGACGGCGCACCACTCGGCCGTATCGTTGGCCATCGTGCCGGTACCATGAGCGTTGAAATAGCCTATCTCGGCTTTGGATGCGCCCGCGTCGTCGAGGGCGCCTTGGATGGCCGCCGCGACTCCCCGCCCCCTCGGGTCCGGAGAGGTCTCGTGGAATGCATCTCCCGAAAGGCCATAACCTCGAAGCACTGCATAGGTGACGGCATCCCGTAGTCCGCCTCTTTCGATGACGAGGAAGCCGGCCCCTTCGCCGAGCGTGGTCCCCATCTGCAGACCAAACGGAGTGCAGGGGCGTTCACTGAGGACTCCGAGAGCATCGAATCCGGCAAAGAGCTTCGGCGTCAGCACGTCGATGCCGCCCGCCAACACCAGATCGGCCAACCCTTCGCGAATGAGGTCCGCACCGAAGCCGATGGCCTGCGTCGAAGACGTGCAGGCGGTGCAGACGGTGATGGCAGGACCGTCGATGGAAAACTTCTTCGCCAAGTCGCGGGCGACGCTCTCAGTGCTCTCGTCTCCAAAGAGGGTCGCACCGAGGGTCAGGGCAGCTCGCCGCGATCGAAGACAGCCCAAGTCGAGCCGAGCGTGCTCCAGTGCGTCCCGAAGCGCGAGGGATCCGAACTCGTGACAGAGCGCGGTCGGGTCGCGATCATCCAACTCGTATCCTGCCACCATGGCGCCCACGTGGGCTTTGAACGGGGAGGTTTCGAAGCGACGGACTGGGGCGATCCCAGTCTCGCCCTGGAGCAACGCGCTCCGCAAGCGTTCGCGCCCAACGCCCAGCGCGCTCGCTACCCCCCAACCGGTGATGTGCGGGGCATAGCTCACCGGTCGGTGTTGTACTTGGCCGCGGCCTTGGCCTCTTCGAGCTGCTTTCGCCGGCGGGCGGCGGCCCCTACGATGAAGAGAGCGAGCAGAAGCGCCAGCCCGCCTAAGCACATGACGAAGGCGCCACCAAGCCCCCCGGAGACTCCGAAAGCGATGCCGCCGGCGATCAAGAGCCCTCCTCCCGTGCCCGCGAGTCCCCTCGATGCTCGAGTCAGCCGCCTTGCCTTGCGCTCCAACCACTGGAGGTCATCCCGGCGTCGTCCTTTGCCAGCTGATGACGACTCCGTCGGGGACGCGGGGCTCGTCTCGACGGAATCAGGCATGGAGGGGTCGTCCGCGACGAAACTCATCATTCGTCTCGTTGCCAAGCTCACCTCGAACTGCTCGCCGTCGCGCCGAGAGACACCGTTGCGTTCGGAGATTCGCGTGATCTTGTCGTTGAGGTCGGTCATGACCTCATTGCTGGACTGCATGCGGAGCCGAGCGGAGAGTTGCGAGGATGCGCGCCGGAGGCGAACTCGGCCGTGGATTCCCATGCCATGCCTGCCGCCCTCCTCATCGAGGCCGGCGGCCATATCCATGAGCAGGTCCGGTTTCTGCTGCAGCTCTCGATCGATATCTTTCTTGAGCTCGGCGTCGGCCGTCCCGATGATGAAGTAGGCGTCGGCCACCGCCTGGTCGAGCACAGATGACATTGTTGCGACGTCGGCCTGGACCTCTTTGGTGCTGCGCACATCGTCGGGAAGGGCGTTCACGAGCTCCGAGTACACGAACGCTTGATAGGTCGTTCCGAGGAACTGGTTGATGTCGGCAGCGAGCTGGCCATTGATGCCCCCGTCGACGATGCCCTCGCGCTTCGCCTCCTCGACGTAGTTCCTTGTCTTCAGAGGTTCGACCGCCTCCTTGATGTAGCGCAGCTCGAGCTCGGGTGAGTCGGCCGGGCGAGCGCGTCTCTGGGACGAGGCATACCTCGGGAGCGCCGCAGTGACCGTGGCGATGCCGCCGGCTGCAAACGCGGTCAGCCACTCTCTCCTTGCGAGGGAAGGCTCGGACGAGATCGGATCGGTTTCGTGGTTCGGCTCTGAGTTCGACATCCCCGGATTTCTGTCACCCCTCGGAACCAAAGTCCAGGTGGTCTCGGTTTCGAATCGGGCGGAACACCGTGATTCGGACGGCCGGGCGCTAGACGTGCCTGGGCGTCTTGGCGCGCGTTGCACGGGTCTCCTGCTTCAAGGCCTGGTCGAGGGCGTTCTTTTGGAGGATGGCAGAGGCACAAAGCAGGCCGCCCATCAAGGCCCCGACCACCCCGGCGGTGCAGACGTCCGCGCCCGTGAGGTACAGGCCCGCGATCGGGGTGCGTGGACGTAGCCAACGTTGCGCGAACCGCTGTGCGGTGTGTTGTAGGCCGTAGATTTCGCCGTGGGTGTGCGCGGCAAAATTGCGGGTCGTGAGCGGCGTCGAGAGCTCGGCAATGTCCACCTTTCCGCGCGCGCCTGGGACGTGCTTGTACACCTTGTCGAGCAATCGCTCCGAGAGACTCGCCTTGAGCTCCTCGTATTCGGCGCCGCGCTTTTTCCACGAGGTGTGCTCCCATCCTTCGAACGACTCGTAGGGAACCACCGCGACGGCCTCGATAGTCGAGTGGCCCGGGTAGTGACGATCGAAATCCGGGTCCTTGGCAGACGGAAACGACAGATACACGAGCGGGAGCGGCGAGTTGATGTCTTCCTGGAAACGCTTGAAGTTCTCTTCGTGCCTATGATCCCGGTAAACCCAGAGATTCGTCTTCTCCAGCCCCAGCTCCTCGCTGGTGCCCTCGAGGCCGACGTAGAGCGACAAGTGTGCGATCGAGGTCCCGATTTGGTCCACCTTGGTGGGCACTCCGGTGGCTTGCGCGGCGTCGCGTGGGAGCAGGCGGCAGAAGGTATTCGCAGCGCCGGCATCGCTGATGACTACCGGTGCACGAAACTCCCGTCCGTTGAGCAACCGGACGCCGACGGCCCGGCCCTTGTCGAGGAGGATCTGGGCGACCTCAGCGTTGGTCACCACCTCCCCGCCTGCCCGTTCGATCGCGGGGAGAATGGTCGCAGCTATCCGGGAGGAGCCTCCCCTGGGATACGCACCGCCGCCGAAGTAATAGCTAGCCATCAGGGAGTGAATGAAGAAACTGCTCTCGGACGGCACCAAACCATAATTTCCGAGCTGCCCGGTCAGGACCCCGATCAGCTCCTGGTCTTGCGTGATCTCCTCGAGGACCTCGCGCGTCGTGCGCATGCCGTCGTCGAGCTTCGTTCCAGCAAAACCCTTCGAGACGGAGTTTGGCATTGCCTTTTCCGCGAAGAACAGCTGCCCCTTCCGTTCGGTGCTGAGAACCTTCTCCAAATACCGATCGATCGCTTCTTTTTCGCCGGGAAAGTACCCGTGCATGTGGGCACGAAAGTTTTCGCGGCCCTTCACGTAGTCGTAGGAATTGTCACCGAGAACGATGCGGTCGTAGACCTTGCCCATCTCGGCCCAATCGAGCTCGCCGTCCGTCATGAAGTTGAAGATTCTTCGAGTCTCGGCACGCGGGTGGGAGACGTCGCCGACGTAGTGAACGCCCACATCCCATTCGTATCCGGGGCGGCGAAAGGTCTGCGTGAAACCGCCAGCTGTGTAATGGCGCTCGAGAACGAGAACGCGCTCATCGGCGAGCTTGGACAAGGTCGCTGCGACCGAAAGCCCGCCAATGCCCGAACCGATGACGATCGCGTCCCATTGGTCCGGGAGCCCCGGGTGTTGTTTGTAGGATGTCCCGATTCGCATGCTTGTCGTCAGCCTCAACCAACCCCGCGCCAACAACCAACACACCAGCGGAGACGTTGAGCACGATCTCTTGCATGCTTCATACGACCTTTCGGATATTTCGCACGAACTGCGACCCGGCAACATTAGTGCTCGACGGTCGGTCGTTTGCCACGCTGTTCACGGCGGCGCTCGGAACTGGTAGTGTCGCCATCGATGCGATCCCCGCCGATGCGTGCGAAGTGGACGCAGATCACCACGGCGAGCCACGACCAGAAATGGGCGGCACGATGTGCGACGTGGGGTCGGTCGAGGTGCAGGCCAGACACTAGCGCTTGCGCCGCAGTACATCGAACACCGCGAACATGGCGCCGACCAGCTACGCAGCAATCACCACCTCGATTGGCACCCCAAATTCCACCGGACAACGCTGTGCGTATCCGGCCCCCGCAACCATGGTCAAGGCCAGCTCTTTTCGAGCCAGCCTTTTCCCGTTTGGGCCGGATTCGGCGCTAGCCGAGGAAACCGCGCTTATCGGCCAAGTCGTTGGAAGTGTTGCGTGACATCTTCGGTTTCTGGTCAACCTCGGTCGGATCCTTGGATCCTTTCTCCTGCCCTGAAACTGGCCAAGGAGACCCCCGTGAAACAACATCGATACACCGAAGAGCAAATCATCGGCATCCTAAAGGAGGCCGGAGCCGGCGTGCCACGCCGACAAGCCCTTTGTTTCTAGTACGCTCCCCGACCATCGAGCCAGTCGATGGGTGACGGCTGGCTACCTTTCCACTAAAACGGAGGCTGCCATGGTTGGAGCCTACCAGCGCATTGCGATCATCGGTGCGGGCATTTCTGGCATCGCGACTGGGCGAGCGCTCAAGGACCGTGGCATTCGCTACGATTGCTTCGAGGCGTCAACGGTGCTTGGCGGCAACTGGGTATTCAAGAATCCGAACGGCATGTCTTCCGCGTATCGGTCTCTTCACATCGACACGTCGAAAAAGAAGCTGGAGTTCAACGGCTTTCCGATGCCCGACGACTATCCGACGTTCTGCCACCACACACACATTCGGCAGTATTTCGAGGACATCGTTGACCACTTCGGCATTCGTGACGCGATTCACTTCGAAAAGCCCGTCCGGAAGGCGAAGCGCCGCGCAGACGGCACGTGGTCGCTCGTGTTCGACGACGGGACGCGCGAATACGACCACCTCATCGTCGGAACCGGGCACCATTGGGATCCAAAATGGGCCGATTTTCCAGGGACGTTTGATGGCCCAACGATTCACTCCCACGAGTACATCGACCCGTTCGATCCCCTGGACTTGAAGGGGAAGCGGGTTCTCGTCGTCGGAATCGGCAATAGCGCGGTCGACATCGCCTCCGAGCTCAGCAACCGGGGCCTCGCGGAACGCCTTGTGCTCTCCACTCGCCACGGCGCCTACGTCGTTCCGAAATATCTATTCGGCAAGCCCCTCGACCAAGTCGTCCAGACCAATCCATACGTGCCGCTGTCCCTTCAACGCAAAGCCGCAGCCCTCCTCGTGCGTGCCCTGGTGGGCCGTCCCGAAAGCTATGGGTTACCCACTCCTGATCACGAGGTGCTGACCGCGCATCCAACGGTTTCGAGCGACCTGCTCCAACGCGTTGGCAACGGCGACGTCGTCGTCCGACCGAACGTCGAAGAGCTGCGGGGCGACCGCGTCGCGTTCGTCGACGGTTCCGTTGAGCCGATTGATGCAATCATTTACGCCACCGGATACAGCATCACATTTCCGTTTTTCGACGAAGACTTCATCTCGGCACCGGACAACGTGCTGCCCCTCTTCAAACGAGTGTTCATCCCGGAGACACCCAATCTCATGTTCATCGGCTTCGCGCAGGCGATTCCGAGCATCATTGGCTTCGTTCAAGACCAGGCGAGTTGGGTCGCCGCGTATCTCGCGGGCGAGTATGCCCTCCCATCGGTTGGCGACATGAACGCATCCATCGCCCGCGACGAATCAAAGCAGATCGCGCATTATATTCAGTCCTCGCGCCACACGATGCAGGTCGACCACGTTCTCTACGCGCACGACCTCAAAAAGGAATGGAAGCGCGGCCGAAAACGCGTCCAGAAGAGAAGGGCTTGATCGCGCTTGGGTCAACCGCGGTCGGATCTTCTTTCGAAGTTCACCGAGACTCCGCCGCGCCAGAGCCGGCGCCATGTCCCGCTCCGTCCAGGTGCCAGGTAACTGGTAGGGACACTCTCCCCCCTCCTAACCCCCCGAATTCATGCGGGTCCCCCGGCGAAGATCGCAGCGTGCCATCAGACCAGTCGTTGCGATCTTTCCCTGAGAATCCTTTTAGAATCGCGTGCTTGTGCACCCGGAGAGTGTCCCCTAGTTGAGCTCACCATGAACCCGTAGTCGAGCTTCTCCTTCTCCGCGTCTGGTTCCAGATCGGCCCGGGCCGTGCCGGACATCGCCACGAAGACCAGGATCGCCGTCCCTAGCAGTCACGTTCGAGGGCGGCCTCTCTCGCGATGCATTGGCCTCAAATCCGTGGCTCCGAGGGCGTCGCTTTGTTCGCGGTTGGACCCGATTGCATTTGCTCGTCTTCTTGGCGGATGGCGATGAGCTCGGCACCAAACATGAGAACGCGGGCGGAGAAGTAGAGCCACAGGAGAAGCACAATTACCGCGGTGAGCGACCCGTAGACGGCCTGAAGGCTTCGGGCGTTGTCCAAATAGAGAACGAACAGCGCCTTTCCAAGCTCGAACAGCAGGGCCGTCACGAGCGCGCCTGGAACGATGTTGCGCCACGGCGGTCGCTCAAAGGGAACCAGCTTGTAGAGCACGCAGAGGATCGCGAAGACCCACACCAAGCTCGCAACGTGTCCGCCCAGCGCCGCGAACACCGCGCCGACCCTACCGAATTGCGTCACGTCGAATTGACTCAACAGATCCACAACGGTAGAGACGCCCGTAGCGAGCAAGAGGAGAACGGACACCACGATGGTCATTCCGAAGTATCGAAGCTTGGACAGATAGAAGGGGCTGCCTTTGGCAATGCCCAATGCGCGGTTGATGCCTCGACTGATGGCGCCAAACATCTTGCTAGCGGACCAGAAGAGGCCAAGCACGCTCGCCATGCCGGCCGCCCCCCTCAGCTCGATCAAGGCTTCGATGTTGGTTCTCAGGAAATCGGCGCTTCCCGGAAACTCGCCGGCCAGCATTCGGTCGAGGCGCGACTCAATCTCGCCGCGATCCAAGAACAGGCTCGCGGCCGCGACGACCCCCACCAACATCGGAAAAAGAGAGAAGAAACCGAAGTAAGCGATGCTGGCCGACATGTCTTTGACTTGATCTTGATTGCTTTTCTCGACCGCGCGCACGAGGACGCCGACGACGGGGAGCCGCCGAATCGCGTCTTTCCAAGACTCGGATGTCTCGCTCATTCATCAACCGCGCAGAGCCCAAGCATCGCCCTGCTACTTGGTGTTGCCCTTATCGGATGGCGCGTCCTTCGACAAGCTCTGCTGAAACGCCTTCCAGCGTGATGGGTCCGCGGGTTTGGTGCTGCAGCCAAGGCGCCTGGCCTCGCCTTGAATCGCGCGGACGCGGGAGCCCGTGTCGGGATGATCGCTCAGCATCTCCGGAATGCCGACATCATCGCCCCGCCTCTTCTTGTATGGCCGCTGGCGGCTCCGATTGCTTGCGAGCCCCAGCCAGGGCCAAGACGTCAGCGCGCAGCGCGGACAGCTCGGACTTGATCTCCTCGTTTCTCACCATGGGCTCCTTGGAAGGTAGTGGGCCAGACTACCGGTTCACCGCCTCGACTTACAAGGCTGCAGGCCAGCTAGAATCCAAAAAATGCTGCGAAGTCGCACTGCGCATCGAGCACGAGGACGCCGGTGACTTCCGCGTCCCTTCGGCCTTGGTTGCGGCGCCTCCGGCTCGTTGGGGCGCGAATGACCGCTCCGGTGGTTGTGCCAAGCACAGAGGAGTTTCAGACTTACTATTCCACATTGATGGAGTGGCTTGACATCGTCGACGCCAGCTACGAGTTATTCTAAGCACGGAAGCGATATGACATCATTCACCGAAACCATACAAGACGGCCCCGTCCGCACGCTGACCATCAACCGGCCAGACAAACTAAACGCACTCAGTCAAGAAGTCCTCGACGACTTGCAACGAGCCATAGTCGCACTCGGCAACATGCAAGAGGTGCGCGCAGCGGTAATCACGGGAGCCGGGAAGGCTTTTGTAGCTGGCGCGGACATCGCTGCCATGCGCGAGATGAGCGAATGGCAAGGGCGCGATTTCAGCGCGACCGGCCATCGAGTGTTCCACTTGATCGAGAAGCTGCAGTTTCCCGTGATCGCTGCCGTCAACGGCTTTGCGCTTGGGGGTGGCTGCGAGCTCGCGCTCGCGTGTGACTTCATCTACGCGTCGAGCAAGGCGAAGTTCGGGCAACCTG
>CAMYJN010000015.1 GCA_947258625.1 uncultured Polyangiaceae bacterium
CAATGGACGTCGAAGTCGAAGGCCGTGTTGAGATGGTCACGCTGAGTCTTCGAGACGGCGAGCTGCAGTGCGTGTCGAGCGACGCTCGGAACGATGGCCCCCACGTTCTCGCAGCGCTCCAATTCGTCGCCGGAATGGAGACACGCGAAGACTCCTCGCCCCCCGGCTCACTCCCTTCCATCTCGGCCCAGCCGCCCGAGCAAAGTTCAGCGAGCGAGCTCGCCGATGCGCTCGACGACCTGCTCACCGCGATCACGCGCATCGGTGTGGACAAGGCGCAGCACGCGCCTTCCGTCGATGCGGCGCTCGAGCGCCTGATCGGTGTGGCACCGAAACCCACGCCGTCTGGCCTCGGCCGTTTCATCGGCCGCCTTCAGCAGGCGGTCCGATCAGCTGAGCTCCGGCGTGTGGCACGACTTCTCAAAGGCGCCTCCGAGCTTGCCGACGCACTTCGCGCCGCGACGCCAACCCCGGAAGCCGCGCTGCGTGTCGGAGCATGGCTGGGGGCTCGGCCCGGCTCGAGGCCGGACGTCGAGCTCCTCTACGACCGAACCATGATCGAGGTCGGCCGCGAATGGCTGTCGGGAACCGAGCGCGCAAGCCTCGAACGCCGCTATCTGATCGACGCCCAATCGGGCGGCATCTATCGCGAAGACCGCGTGCGAAACGCGAACGCATCGCTCGGTCCGTGCCCGCGCGAGCTTCAGGTCGGCTTGGCCGAGGTCGAGCCCGGACCCAACCCGAGGCGAATCCGCGTCCTGCAATATGAGGTTGAGCCCGACGTTCCCGCGGAGAGCTGGGACAGCCTTCACCAAGTCGCGAGTCAGAGCTTCGTCCAAGTCACCGAACAATACCGATGCGCTCTGCGAACAAGCCCCGCCCTGTGCGAGCCGTTCGCTCTCATCGCGCCATTTCGCATCGAGCGCGACGGCGTATTCAAGGCCTTCGACGCGGAAGGGCACCAGCTCGTCCTCGATCGGTCCGAGCGCCGCGGTGCGGTCCTCGCCTTCTACGACCTGCTGGCCCAGGGCATCGAGCCGTCCTGGTTGGCCGGGCGCCTCACCGACACCGGCACCACCGTCTGCCTCACGCCGTTCGCGATGGGGACGTTCGACGGGAAGTACACCCGCCTGTGATTTCTACTAACGGGATCGCAAGCGGCTGCTAACGTAGCCGCGTCGTTCCCGTAGGGCCTCTTGGCTGCCAACGGCCGCCCAACCATGTCATCAAACCCGCAACCCAACGCAACCCCGAGACGCTCACTTCACGCAAGGCGCCTGCCGTTGGCAGCGTCCAGTCACCAGCTCAGGCAGCTCGGCGCGCTGCCCATCGAAGGCGACTTCCACGAGACACTGAGCCGGGAGGGGCTGTGGCCGCTGCAACCCACGGCGATCGACATCCTTCAGGTCAACGTCGGAAAGCTCTGCAACCAGACCTGCCGTCACTGCCATGTCGACGCGGGCCCCGATCGCACCGAGGTCATGTCCCGGGAGACCGCCGAGCTCTGCGTCGAAGCGCTCAGGCGAAACGCGATCCCTACGGTCGACATCACCGGCGGGGCACCCGAGCTCAATCCGCATTTCCGCTGGCTCGTCGAGCAGTGCGCAGCGCTCGATCGGCACGTCATCAACCGCTGCAACCTGACGATCTTGGAGACCGGCCCGCACCGCGATTTGCCGGAGTTCTTTGCGCGACACCGTGTGGAGCTCGTGTGCTCGCTGCCGCACTACCAAGCAGCTTGCACCAACACACAGCGAGGGGACGGCGTATTCGAAAAGAGCCTGCGCGCACTGCGGCGCCTGAACGAGCTCGGCTACGGGGACGGTCGTTCGGGGCTTCGCCTGGTCTTGGTGACCAACCCGGTCGGCGCGGTGCTTCCGGCCGCCCAAACGTGCTTGGAGGCCGAGTGGAAACGCGAGATGAAGCGGCTCCACGACCTGTCGTTCGACTCGCTGTACACGATCACGAACATGCCGATCAGCCGATACCTCGATTGGCTGCTCGAGTCGGGCAATCTCGAAGGCTACATGCGGAGACTGATTGAATCGTTCAACCCCCAGGCGGCGCAGGGCCTGATGTGCCGCAGCATGGTTTCGGTCGGCTGGGACGGGCGGCTCTTCGATTGCGACTTCAACCAAATGCTCAACATCCCGCTGTCGGGCGCAGCCCCCCAGCACATCCGCGACTTCGATCTCGCCCGGCTCGAGGCCCGTAGAATTCAGACCAACAGGCACTGCTACGGCTGCACCGCCGGCTCCGGTTCGAGCTGCACGGGCGTGACCGATCGGTCACAATCCCTCCTATGAACGACGCCTTGGCCGCTACTCCGACCATCGACTGCGACCACGCCGATGTCCTCGCGTTCGCCAGGGAGCACGCCGGAGCTAGCGTCGACCCACGTACGCAGGCGGTCGAGCTCTACTACGCGGTTCGCGACGGCGTTCGCTACGACCCCTATGGGCTGGTCCTGACCATCCCAGGCCTGAAGGCGAGCCGGTCGCTGGAGCTCCGCCGGGCCTGGTGCGTGCCCAAGGCGATTTTGCTGGCGGCGGCCTGCCGGGCCCTCGGAATCCCGGCACGGCTCGGCTTTGCCGACGTGAAGAACCATCTCTCTACGGAGCGCATGCGCCAAACCATGAAGACCGACGTGTTCTACTGGCACGGGTACACCGCGATTGCGCTCGGTGGCCAATGGGTCAAGGCCACGCCTGCGTTCAACATCGAGCTTTGCGAAAAGTTTCGCATGAAGCCCTTGGAGTTCGATGGAATCGAGGATTCGATATACCACCCCTTCGATCTGGATGGCCATCAGCACATGGAGTATCTCCGGTTCCACGGCGAGTTCGATGATCTGCCTTTCGACAGGATGATGAACGCCTTTGCAACGCACTACTCCCAAGAGATGTACGAGGGCGCAGTCGGCGACTTCGACCGCGACGTCGACGAAGAGACCCGCGACAACGCCAGCTAGGCTCAACGCTCGTCGCCGAGCTCGACCCGCGCTGGCGCGTGATCTTCGCCGAGGTCAATGACCGCATCGGCGCGCTCGGGCATCTCTTCCCACATGAAGCGGGTCAGTCGCTCGAAATGCATGACGAAGCGGCGAACTTCGGCCGGCGTCATGACCTCGGGGCCGCTGCGGGCCGCCCGAAGGCGCGCTTCCTGTTCTTCGCGCCAGGCATAGACGTCGTCGAAGCTCGGCGGACGCAACATGAGCAGCACGTCGAGCTCAGCGAAGAGCGCCTGGTAGCGGCGGCCGAGCTCGCGATTCACGTACCAGCGCCAATCCCCGGTCGGGTCCTCCCCGCGCTCGAGCTCGTTGACCGGCGCGTTGAGCTCGTCGGCGCGCTGCGGTCGCGCGCCCATGCACCAGCCCTCGAAAATCACGAGGTCGCAACGCCCCTCCCAGGGAGGCCAATCGGCCACCCGATGGCGCTCGTCCTTGGCCTTGTCGAACCTCGGCAACGCGATCGGTCGGCCCTCCCGCAGACAGCGAAGGACGCGAATCCCGAGCTCCGCATCGTGCGTGCCGGGCACACCGCGCGTAGCCAGCAGGAGATGAATCGTCTGCGCGCGCTCGAGCCGTTGCGCTCGCGAAAGATAGAGGTCATCGAGCGATAGGATTGCAGCGCGCAACCCGTGGGCGCGCCCGAGCAGCCGCTGCAGCAGCCGAGCCAAAGTCGACTTCCCGGTGCCCTGCGCGCCATTGAGTCCAAGCACCAGCGTCCGATCCTCGACATGATCGGCCACCCAGGCCGTCATCGGCACATAGAAATCTGCAATCAACTCATCCGACGGCCGAGCGATCCCTTCCTCGGCGCACCAAGCCTCGACGTCGGCACGGACGTCAGGAATCCCCGCGTGAATACTGCCACCAAAGGACCGCGGCCAAAGCATGGAGCCTCTTATACCATCGCCAGCACGGACACTGACGCTGACGCTGGCGCTGTCGCGGCCACTGAAGTAAACCTCCCCCAATGCCCGCCGCCAAGATCCGAATCCTCGTCGCGAAGCCCGGGCTCGACGGTCACGATCGCGGGGCCAAAGTCGTCGCGCGCGCGCTGCGCGATGCGGGCTTCGAAGTGGTGTATACGGGGCTTCACCAGACGCCGGACATGATCGCCGTAGCGGCCGTTCAGGAAGATGTCGACGCCGTAGGGCTCTCGGTGATGTCAGGCGCCCACAACACCCTCTTTCCCGCAGTGATCGACGCCCTTTCGGCGCGCGGCGCCGACGACATCCTGGTCTTCGGTGGCGGGATCGTCCCAGAGCAAGACCTGGAGGCGCTCCTCGCAAAGGGCGTCGGCGCGATCTTCACCCCCGGCGCACCGCTCGATGAAATCGTCCAATGGATTCACAGCCATGTGAAGCCCCGGTCTCTCGCGCTCTGAATCTCGGCCCGTAGCGCGTCGCCGTCACCCCGGCGGAAGTCCGTGACCGGGAACGACCAAGGTTTTCTTGTAACCCTCGTAGTCGAAGAGGTCGCTGTGCTGCGTGTTGTGACACTGAAGGCAGGTCGACTCGGGCGTGTCGCGAAGGATGCCGAACTCCTCCGGGTTCTTTGCATGTGCAGCCCCAGGTCCGTGACAGCTCTCGCATCCCACGTTGACCAGCCCGAGATCGAGGTTGTGGGTCACCGTCGATCCGCCAGGCCGCTCATAGCCGGTCACGTGACACCCCACGCAGTCGAGGTTGTATTCCTTGTTGCGCTCCTGCAGCGTGCGGTAGGCGTGCCCATGGGCATGCGTGCTCCACCAGGCATAGGCAGGCTGGTGACAAGCGCTGCACGCCGCCGACCCCACGTACGCGATGTCGTCCGGTCCAAGCGGCGGAGGCTTGAGATTCGCGAACGCGATTCGATTGGCGTCGTTCACGACCTTGTCGTGCTTGCGCATGAGCGCCTCGACCGCCGGGTCTTTTGGCGCCTTCTTCGGGAGGGGAATCCAAGTCGCATAGAGCGCGTTGCGGTCGATTGAGGTCACAGGCTCATCCAAAGCCTGCCGCTCTTTTTGGAGTGCCGCCAAGCGGTCCCTCTGCGAATCGAGGTCCGCTGCGTCGACGTCGCCCGACTTCTCCCACCTCGCAATCTTCTCACCGAGGTCCGAGAGCTGCTCATCCAAGCGGCGCGCACGTTCGGTGCGCGACCAGTCGCTTCGATCGACCAACGCTTCGCCCTTCTTTTTTTGGTACACGTCGACGACGGTGAGCCCTTGGCCCTGCCGGCTCGCGTGCAGGAGCCAGGCACGGCCCGCCTCGCGGGGAGACACCGGGGCATCTTCGTCGAGCCCGCCTTGAATCACCAGGTCGACGCCGTCGATGGCGCCAATACGATTAGCGTCGCGGCGCGACCCGTCGACGAGGGCGATGGTCAACTCGGAGTTTGCCTCCGCCTGCGCGACCAGCGGCTTGACGGCGCTTCGGTCCGCGCCGGGACGGACCCCAACGACGGCCAGGCGAAGGTCGCCAGCCTTCACGCGCAGCAGCTCGACATCGCCCTGCATCGCAAGCCATGGGAAATCGGACGCGGCCTTCACGGCGTCGAGGGTTTCGGAAGGCTGTGCGCGATCGCTTCGACCGGGCAGAACGGCAGCAACCTGCAAGCCATCCAGAATCCCCGCGAGGGTCTTGGCGTTGCGGCTCGCCTGGTCGACGCGCACCGGCTCGATCGTGGCCGTGTCGAAGAACGTATCTCCGGCGATCAGGAACACCACCGGAGCAGGCCCTTTGCGGAGGGCTCGAATCTGAGCGGCGAGCCGGTCGATGCCTCCAAGGGGATCGCTCGTGCAGCCGCAAGGCGCGAGATAGCCTTTTAGGTCGGTGACGAGCGCGATCCGAACGCTGGGCGTCTCGGCGCCATCCGCGCCCTTGGGCTGGCCCCGGCTGCAGCCAAAACTGAGGCTCAGAGCCAAGACGGTAAGGAAGCAACGCATCCCATTGGTTCTAGCGCCCGAGCGCCGAGCCGCAAAACACCGTCCGGGGCGGCGGCTTGACGGCGAGGCAGGCTCTGACTAGCTTCCGGCGTCTTTCGGGCGGGTTCGACCCGCCGCTTACGAGGAATCCATGGTCAAGGTTCGACTGGCACGCGCCGGCGCCAAAAAGCGTCCCTACTATCACATTGTCGTCACCGATAAGGAAAAGCCTCGCGACGGGCGCTTTATCGAGCAGATTGGCACCTACGATCCCAGCCGCCCCATCGGGGAGGCAAGCGTCAACCAAGCGCGTCTCGACTACTGGGTCGGGGTTGGCGCCCAGGTCAGCGATCGTGTCCGCGACGTGGTCAAAGAGCACAACAAGGCCGTGGCTGCTGCAGCCGCCGCGTCATAGGCGAGCACCGAAATGGCTGGAGACAAGCTGCAGGACCTGATCGCGTACATCGCGAGCTCACTGGTTGACGACCCGGACGCGGTCGAGGTGAACGTGGTCGAGGAAGACCGCGCCGTCGTACTCGAGCTGACCGTGGCCCCTGACGACCTCGGAAAGGTCATCGGCAAAGAAGGCCGCACCGCCCGTGCGATGCGCACGCTTCTGGCCGCCACCTCGGCGCGCCTTCGCAAGCGCGCCATCCTCGACATCCTCGAGTAACCCTCTGCCCCAGCGGGGTATGAAAGGCACCTGTGAGCGAACGTGCCGAACCGGTTTCCTGGATCGAGCTGGGTGTCATCACGCGGCCACAGGGCGTGAGGGGCGAAATCCGAGTCCACGTGTTCAATCCGGACTCGACCCTGCTCGAGGAGTTGGCCGAGGTCTTCTTGATCGGCAAAAAGGACGAAGAACCGGCGCTCGTCGAAATTCGATCCGCGCGACGCGGTCCGAAAGCATTGATCATGCGCTTGGAGGGCGTGAGCTCGCGCGAAGACGTCGAAGCGCTTCGCGGCTACACCTTGTGCATCCCGCGCGCAGCGTTGCCCGACCTCGAAGACGGCGACTACTACCACGCAGACCTGATCGGCCTCGAAGCGTTCGAAGGCACCGAATCGATCGGCAGAGTCGTCGATGTCCTCGACTACCCGAGCGCCGAGTGCTTGAAGATCGAGCGTCCAGGTGGTTTCCTCGAGGTGCCGATGCTTCCGAAGTGGCTCGTTCGAGTCGACGTCGAGGCTGGCAAAGTGCTCCTCAAAGACCTCGATGACATTCCCCTGCAGAAGTCTCCCTGATGCGATTTGAGATCGTCACGCTCTTCCCGGAGCTCTTCGATGGCCTCCGTACCGGACTGCTAGGAAAGGCCCAGGAAGCAGGCGTCATCGACATCCAGGCGATCACCCCACGCGAGTTTACAAGCGATCGTCATCGTACCGTCGATGACGCACCGTATGGCGGCGGGAGCGGAATGGTTCTCATGCCAGGCCCGATTGTGGAAACCTTGGACCATCTCGACGAAGCGAGGGGAGGGAAGCCGACACACCGACTGCTTCTCACGCCGCAAGGCGCGCGTTTCTCCCAAGCACACGCGCGGAGGTTCTCCGAGCTCGATTCGCTGACGTTGGTCTGCGGCCGCTACGAGGGCTTCGACGAACGCATTCGCGGGCTCGTCGACGAAGAGGTTTCACTCGGCGATTTCGTCTTGCTCGGCGGCGAGGCGGCCGCACTTGCGGTCATCGAAGCGACCGCACGCCTGCTGCCAGGTGTCCTCGGGAACGAGGAGTCAGCCGCCGACGAATCCCACGCTGACGGTCTGCTGGAGTACCCGCAGTACACTCGCCCCGAAGAATTTCGCGGCGAAAGAGTCCCCGACATCTTGCGCTCCGGAAACCACGCGGCGATCGCACGCTGGAGAAGGAAGGAATCGCTCAGGCGAACCCTCGAACGAAGGCCCGACTTGTTGGAAACCGCGGCGCTGACCGACGAGGACCACAAGCTCCTCGACGAGATCCGAGCCGAGCGCTAACCCCGTCACACCCCCAAACTCGGACCCGTTCCCGTTCCCGGACACCGAAGCTGGCACTGACGCTGACACGGTAACTGACGCTGTCGCTGGCGCTGCCCCACCCGCCGAAGCGACACACTCAACCGTTCGAAGAGCCACGCGCGCGCACAAGTAGGCCCGAGAGCGCGAACATCGCACCGGCCGCTTCCGAGACGAGCAACGCCGACATCATGGACACCTGAGGCCCATCGATGCCCATTCCGATTCCGCGATAAGCGGCAAGGGCGCTGAAGCTCAGGAAGCAGAGCAACAGCCCCAGCTCGAGCGCAACTCCGCCACGCCGCGCGCAGAACAAAAGGAAGACCGCGATCGCCACCTCCAGCCCGCCATACACCGCACGAAGCTCGGTCAGCGGCGCCCCCTGGGGAACCGCAAGCCCCAGCGGCGCAAACATCTCCTGCGGCATCACGGTGAACACGATCCCGATCCCAATGAAAACGAGCGCACAAATCGAGAGTACGACCGAGGGATACCGACTGGCCATGCGAAGGAGGATAGGCCAATGCCGATGCGCAGTCTCGCCCCCGGTTGACAGTCAGATTCAGGGTCGCCGACACCGACACCGACACCGACACCGACACTGACACCGACACTGGCGCTGGCGCTGACGCTGGCACTGGCGCTGACACTGACGCTGGCGCTGACGCTGACGCTGGCACTGGCGCTGGCGCTGGCGCTGCCGCGGATGTGGTGGGGGGTGGTTGGTGAAAGTGGGGCCTCGTCAGGTTTGGTTACACCGCCCGCCCACCCCCACCCGTAGTCCTAGTTCTACTCTCACGCGAGTGAGCAACGTGCCTGGCGCGGCATTCGCTTCGCTCTGCCTTGCCGGCGCTCTGCGCCGGGCTTCGCCCTGCGGGCTCGCGCTGCCGCCTGCCGTCTTTTCGCGGGGGTGCTTCGGTGCTGCGCGTTGACGTCGATGGATCAGAACGGACGGGCGCGGGGGAACGCGATGTGGGGCTACATCGAAGCGCAAAGGGCGACCCACCTCGACGAGGTGCGCGCCATCACTTGGTGTTTGGGTCGTCGGCTCTAGCGGCCCGAAAGCCTCCAGGACATCGCGCAAATCTCATCGAGCGCGATGTCCACCTTTGTGACCTTCGAGCTTGGAACGTAGCCGTAGGCAATAGCTAGGTGGAGACCAGCTCGCACCTCCTTCGCCGAACCGCACGCCGACGCGAACCGAGCGCGAGCCGTCCCGGCGTCGTTTCCATCGGCTTCGGCGATGTTTAGAACGACGCTGTTCATCGCTCGATGGATCTGGTCGAACAATGGCCGATCCCGATTCCGAACCACCGGAAGCACCTGTCGCAGCCCTCCCGCCGCCTGAAGCGCCCGCTGCTGAATGATGAGTCCCATGAGTGATCTCCTTTTTGCCTGTGAGTGGGGTTCCCCAGAAGGGCGAAGCCCGACCCCACTCACAGGCAAAAAGGAGATCACGATGACCCAGTCACGTCACGAATAGGCCGACGCTGGGACTGACACCGGCACTGACACCGGCACTGACACCGGCACTGACGCCGGCACTGACGCTGGCACTGGCACTGGCACTGGCACTGGCACTGGCACTGGCACTGGCACTGGCACAATCTACATGCAGCCGTGCGGGACCAGTTCGAAATCTCAAGTCTTCTCTCCGCCGACGTCGACGCCGTCTGGGTGCACTGCAGCTCGATGAAGGGGGTGTCGCAGGAGCTCTGGCCGTGGCTCCGCATGACCTATCCAAAGGGCGCGGAGTCTCTCGTTGTCGATCCGTTCGTGCCCGGCGCGCTGCTGTTTCGAAGTCGTCTTCTTCTCCTCGGGGTCTTTCCGGTCGACCGCACCGACCTCACGCTGGTCGAGCTCCAACCCGGTCGCCGGTTCCTCGAGCGCTCGTCGATGGCGACCCAGCGCATCTGGCAACACGAGCGACTGCTCGAGCCGGTAGCAGCCGGCACCCGCATCACCGATCGTCTCGAATGGCAGGGACGGTTCCGAGGGGCCACGGCGGCGTTTGCGGTCGCCGTCCCGGTCCTCTTCAAGTGGCGTCACCACCGACTGAAGCAAATTTTCGGCAAGGCCTAACGTCCTCTGGCACTCACGCTGGCATTGACACTGGCGCTGACGCCGACACTGCCACTGGCGCTGGCACTGGCGCTGGCGCTGCCACTGCCACCCCCCTCCGAATCGGCCCCGGGTCCCGCCCCGGCGTCGGAATCGCACCTTTTTTGACGAAAACCCCCGCTCCGCCCGATCGTCCGCAAGATGTCGGCATCGGCTGAGCGCAGCGAGCTTCGGGGGCAGATCCTCGACGGTCGCTATCGAATCGGAAACACGATTGGCATCGGCGGCACCGGGATTGTCTTCGAGGCTGAGCGCCTGGCGACGCTCGAGCGCGTGGTCATCAAGATGCTCCGTCCGGCGCACTCGGGGAATCCGGACCTGATGAGCCGCGTTCGGCGTGAAATCGAGGTCGCTCGTCGCGTTTTTCACCCGGGTATCGTCCCGGTGATCGATCACGGCACCCTCTACGACGAATCGCCTTACTTGGTAATGAAGCACATGCGCTCCGAAAGCTTGTCGTCCTACCTGCGGCGCTCAGGCCCGCTGAACGGTCGCGAGATTTCAGTGATCATGGCCCGGCTGGCGTCGATCCTGCACAGCGTGCACCGGCACGGCTACGTCCACCGCGACATCAAGCCGGAGCACATCCTGCTCAATCGGGGCGGCTACGGTGAGCTCGACGTACACCTTCTCGACTTCGGCGTCTGCGCCGCGGAATCCGCGCCGGCCGACGAGCGTGCCAGGGAGCGCGGCCGCGTCTACGGCACCCCGAGCTATTCCTCACCCGAGCAGGCAACGGGCAACCCGTACGTCGACGCGCGGGCCGACCTCTTCGGTGTCGGTATCACGATGTTCGAGGCGCTCACCGGGAAGCTCCCATTTACCGGGGCCGACGTCACAGCGGTCCTTCGGCGAATCATTCGCGAAGACGCGCCCCGAGCGAAAGTTCTGTCGCCCTATGTCGATGACGGGATGGACTGCCTGGTCGCGAAGCTCCTGAGCCGGACGCCCGCAAGCCGTTATCCCTCGGCGCGTGCCCTCATGCGCGCGCTCGACCCTTGGCTCGCAGACCGTATTCGGACCGAGCGCGCCCTGGTGGCAACGCTCCAGGTCGCCGCGGACACGAGCAGCATTCGTCCAACCGCGCGACACGAGATGGTCGCCGCCTAGTCTTCGCTGCCGCTGAGCGCGTCGATCAGGCCCCCGACGTCCGCGGGCGCGGCCATCGCGTGATAGCCCTTGTCGACGTACAGGACGGTACCGGTGATGCCGCTGGCCAGCGGGCTGCACAGGAACGCCGCAGCGTTTCCCACTTCATCTGCGCGCAGCGCATCGGGGAGAGGGGCGTTCATCTGATAGTACTTGATCATCTTGTGGATGAAACCGATCGCGGACGCCGCTCTCGATGCGTACGGGCCCGCTGAGATCACATTGACCCGATGTCCCCACCCGCGGCCCAACTCGAGCGCCAGCATGCGTGCATCCGCTTCGAGCGCGGCTTTGGCCGATGCCATCCCGCCACCATAGTCGGCGACGACTCCCCGACTTGCCAGATAAGAGAGCCCCAAAAACGCTCCCCGTTCACGCATCAAGGGTTGGAGCCGCTGCGCGAGCGAGACGAATGAGTACGCACTGGCCCCGTGCGCTGCGAGATACCCTTTTCGGCTGGTCTGCATCAACGGCTTGTTGACCTCGGGGCCGTTCGCCAGGCTGTGTACGACGATGTCGAGGCAAGGATCGCCAAAGTCCTCGCGGAGGTTCTCAACCACCCCGTCGATGCTGAAATCGCCTCTGTCGCGGTAGCGCTTCTGTGCGCGAAGCTCTTCGGGCGCGTCCAAGAGCGAATCGTACTCGGCGTCGAGCGCATAGATCTTTTCGAGCTCGAACTTGCTGCCGTCGGGCATCCGCAGCGAAGCGTCGAGCTTGCCGCGCCGGAGCAAGGTCTCGAAAATCCCGAGCGCCGGCGGCCAGGTGCCGACGCAGACCGAGGCTCCAGCCACGGCAAGCGCCTTTGCAATTGCAAAGCCGAAGCCACCATCGTCGGCGACACCCGCAACGAACGCTCGCTTCCCCGAAAGGTCGATCGGCAACATGCGCGGAACCTTATCGCCAGACCCGACAAACCGCTACACTCCGCGCCATGGAGCAGAAGGACCAGGGGGTCGAGTACGATCGAGTCGCCGACCAGTACTTCGCAGACCGCGGTTTGCGGCGCTATGCCGGCGTCTGGTCTCTCTGGGCGCTCGGCGTCGGCGCGGTGATTTCAGGGGACTTTTTCGGCTGGAATTTCGGCCTGGCATCGGGTGGGTTCGGCGGTCTTCTCATCGCCACCTTCATCATCACGGTCATGTATGCGGGCCTCTGTTTCAGCATCGCCGAGATGGCCGCTGCCCTTCCCCACACGGGCGGCGCCTACTCGTTTGCCCGCTCGGCGATGGGCCCCTGGGGCGCGTATATCACCGGCCTGGCCGAGAACATGGAGTACATCCTGACGCCCGCGGTGATCGTCGTCGGCATTGGTGGTTACCTCGGCGCGATTTTTGGCACCCCGCAAAGCATGGAGCCAGTCTGGTGGCTTGCGGCGTACGCGGCGTTCGTCGGCCTCAACGTCGCCGGGGTCGAGACGACTTTCCGCTTCACCGTCTTGATCACGGCCTTGGCACTCGGGATCCTGGTCGTGTTCTGGGTCGCTGCGATTCCTTTCTTCGACCTCGACTGGGCACTGAACATCGAGCCCGAAGCCGGTCAGAACCGCTGGCTTCCGTACGGCAGCGCGGGCGTGCTCTCCGCGCTTCCGTTTGCGATCTGGTTCTTTCTCGCAATCGAGCAGCTGCCTCTTGCGGCCGAAGAAGCGCACGCGCCGGCTCGCGACCTACCCCGCGGCTTGCTCTACGGCCTTCTTACACTGATCGTAGCCGCGTTTCTCACGCTCTTTCTGAACGCGGGCATCGCTCCCGGCTCCGCCCAGCTGGGCTCCTCCGCCGAGCCGCTCTTCGATGGTTTCCAAACGATCTTCGGCGCGGGCCTCGGGGCAAAGCTTCTCGCTCTGGTCGCCGTGACCGGTCTGATCGCCAGCTTTCACAGCATCATCTTCG
>CAMYJN010000016.1 GCA_947258625.1 uncultured Polyangiaceae bacterium
TTCTCCATCATCGGGAACGCGTAGATGTACGCCTCTTCGGCAATCGCGGTCGCCTCGGTCGGCGCTGGCGCCACCGCCGCGGTCTGCGAGGAAGGCGCCGCCCCATCTTTGGCGCACGCGGATATCAGGAGCAATGCGGTCATCCACATGATTGGCATCTGAAGCTTCACGGCTCTCCCCTCTCCCATTTGATTCTGTAGACGCAATTTCGCGAGCTCATGCGGATACCCTAGGACACCGACAGCCGCTTGTTGAAATAGAGCTTTGCCGTTGGGAACGCGAGTGCGAATACGACGAACATACAGACCGCGACTGTAATCAGCACGCGCGGATCATCTTTGAAGTTCGCTGTGGCGATGGTTGCTGCGGCACCGATGTTGCGCGCCGTGGTGATGAGTCCGAGGGTCACCTTGCCCTTTTTCCCTCCGGGGCCGAGCAGGTAGCCGAACCCAAAAGCCGCGAGAGTGAGCACGATGGCCGAAGTGATCGCCCCCGTTCCGATGGTAGCGGATAGGGCGTCACCGTGGTTGACGACAGCGAGGACCAGGAAGACAAGCAAGGAAACGTTGACGACGAGATTGGCCGGCTTGAGCATCTTCGCGGCCAGGCGGTCTCTGTAATGCCGAATCGCAAGCCCGATCACCAGGGGCACGAACATCTGGAGGAGGAGCGGCTTGGCGATCGCCCAGACACCAATTTCCGTACCTGGTATGAAAAACGGCAGAACCAGGGGCATATACATGATCGTGAGTACGGTCAGCAGCATCGTCGCGGCAATCGAGTTGGGCACGTCGCCGGCCGCTGCCCCAACCAACTTCGGCGTGTAAGGCGCTCCGGCCGCAAACCCGTAGAGCAGAACGCCGATCATGTAGGGACGCTCGAGTGGGAACCAGACACTCATCGCATAGACGAAGAGTGGCGTCAGGATCAGGTTTGCGATCAGCGCCCGGGCCACGACCGGACCGTTCCTGAGCGGCTTCAACACCTGCTCGATGGTCACCTCCAGGCCAGCGCTGAAGAGGACACCTGCGATGAAAACCGCAATCGAGATGTTGAGTATGATTTCTAGGGTCTCGTACATGCGTCGGCCCCGGGGTTTGTAACACCGAGAGCAGAATCAGCGCTAGTCTCACCAAAGCGACGAGCCACGGAGCCGACCGAATCTGCTAACCTCGCTCGCGTGAGCTTCGCGGCAGCCAGGGCCCGGGCATTGACGGTCATGATTGTCGTCGTGGCGATGACGGGCTGCAGCGCTGAGCGCAACACGCCTTCCGGCTACCAGGGGGTCATCGAGCACGACGATCGCCATCTTGGTTTTCGAGTCGGCGGCCAACTTCGAGAGATTCGCTTTGAACGCGGAGACTTCATCGACGAGGGAGCGCTCATCGCGGTTCTCGACGTCACGGCGGAGCTCCCGGTTCTGCTTGCTCGAGAGGCAGACCTCGCGCGCGCCCGTGCCAAGGCCGCACTGGTCTATGCGGGGCCGCGGGTAGAGGAGGTCCGCTCGACGATGGCTGAGCTGGATGGCGCGCGCGCTGTGCTCCGGGAATCAAGGGCCAACCTCGACAGGAATCGAAATCTTCCGGAGCAGGCGGCGACCGCACGATCGCGCATCTCTGAGCTCGAAGCGGCCTATGCGCAGTCCAAGGCGCAGGTACGAATGCTTCAGGAGCGGCTGAAACAACTGCGCGAAGGCGCCCGGCCCGAGGAGCTTGCCGCGTCGGATGCCGAGGTCAGCGCAGCGGAAGCCGCGGTCGACGCCGAGAAAGAGCGCTTGGCCCTCTATGCCTTGCACGCGTCCGAACGTGTGACGGTGCTCGACGTCCCGGTCAGGATCGGCGAGGTAGTCGCTGCGGGAGCCACCGTGGTCACCGTCGCCGACACGAAGCATCCCTACGTCGATGTGTTCGTTCCTCAGCAGAAGCTCTCGGGGCTCGCGGTCGGTCTCCCTGCGCGCATTCGCGTCGACGCCGAAGGCGAATCCTTCGACGGCGAAATCGAGCACATTGCTCCGACCACGGAATTCACCCCGCGTTTCCTCTTTTCGCCCACGGAGCGCTCCAACTTGGTCGTTCGCGTTCGCGTTCGAATCAGCGACCCGGACGAGCGGCTGCACGCCGGCGTGCCCGCCTTCGCCACGTTCGCGTCGAAGGGTGAGTAGCGGTGGAGGATCCCGTCGTCGCCGAAGGGCTTTCACGTCGCTTTGGCAAGCTCGTCGCGGTTAGTGACGTGAGCTTTCGCGTCCATCGCGGGGAGATTTTCGGCCTTCTGGGCCCCAACGGCGCCGGCAAGTCGACGACGCTCCGCATGCTTTGTGGGATTCTCGATCCCAGCGGTGGTCGTGCGACCGTCGTCGGTTTCGACGTGGAAAAGGAGCCGGAGCGGGTCAAGCAGAACATCGGATACATGACCCAGCGCTTCAGCCTCTACGAAGACCTCACGGTCGAAGAGAACTTGCATTTCTATGCGGGGATCTACGGGCTCGGGCGAGCAGCACGCCGAAAGCGCGTTCCCGAGGAGCTCGATCGCGCCGGCTTGAGCGAGCGGCGCGCTCAGATTAGCGGCACCCTCTCCGGGGGTTGGAAGCAGCGCCTAGCGTTGGTCTGCGCCACGATTCACCGGCCACCGCTCTTGTTTCTCGACGAACCCACGGCCGGTGTCGACCCCGTGAGCCGCCGCGAGTTCTGGGCCCATATCCATCGGATCGCTTCGGCAGGCACGACCGTGATCGTCACCACTCACTACATGGACGAGGCGGAGCGATGCCATCGCCTCGCATTCATCTTTCGGGGCACGCTTCTCGACATCGGGACTCCCGGGGAAGTCATCGAGCGCCGGGAAATCCGCGTCTGTGTCGTTTCGACTGCAAACGTGGCCCAGGCCATGGATTTGCTGGAGTCACACCCTGCGGTCGACGAGGTTGCTCCGTTCGGCGACCGCCTTCGAGTGGCCACCCTTGGCGGCGTCGACCCGATCGCACTCGTCAAGGAGGTTCTCGGCCAAGGTCCGGGTGTCTCCGATGCGCGCGAGATCCTCCCCAACGTCGAGGATGCGTTCGTGGCGATGGTTCACAGCGAAGCGCGAAACGGAGCGGTGCGATGAACCGCATGCTGTCGATCGCGTGGAAAGAGATGATCCAAGCTCGGCGCGACCGGCTCACGATGGGAATGATGATCGGCATTCCGATCATCCAGCTGCTCTTGTTCGGCTACGCCATCAATACCGATGTCCGAAACATCGCGACCGTGGTCTACGACCAGGATCGCTCGGCGGAGTCCCGGGGGTTCGTGCGGCGCATGGAAGCGACCGGTTTCTACGCAGTCGTGGGTCATGTAAACAGCTACGAGCAGATCGGCGTGGCCATGCGGTCTCGGGACGCCATGGTGGCACTGGTCGTGCCACCACGTTTTGGAGCCGAGGTCGAATCGGGCCGACGGGCTCAACTACAGCTCGTCGTCGACGGCTCGGACCCGCAGGTCGTCGCGAGCGCGACCAACACCGCCCTATCGTTGGCAGCCGCGCGCTCCTCCGACCTGAGCGTCGAGCGACTCCAGCGACTGGGACAGCCGGTCGCAATGCCCACGCAGTTGATCGCAATGGAGCCCGCGACTTGGTACAACCCCGACCTTCGCACTGCCGTTTTCATCGTGCCAGGCCTCGTAGGGGTCATCCTCACGATGACTCTGGTCATGTTCACCGCGATGGCGATCGCCCGCGAACGTGAGCGCGGAACACTCGAACAATTGATTGTGTCACCGATACGAAGCATGGAACTAACGGTCGGCAAAATAGTGCCATACATTGGCGTCGGCTACGTGCAGATGACCTTGATCCTCGTGGTTGGGTCTTGGGTCTTCGACGTGCCGATCGTCGGATCGGTTGGGCTGCTTTACTTGCTGTCCGTGTTCTTCATCGCGGCGAGCCTCGCCGTGGGTCTGTTCTTTTCGACGCTCGCGAAGACCCAGCAGCAGGCCATGCAGATGTCGTTCTTTTTCTTGCTGCCCAACATTTTGTTGTCGGGCTTCATGTTCCCTTGGGAGGCCATGCCCGCGCCGGCGCGCTGGTTGTCGACGATCCTGCCGTTGACGCATTACCTGCGCGTCATTCGCGGCATCGTCCTCAAGGGAGCGTCATTTGCCGAGCTCCGAGCCGAGCTCATCTGGCTCGCCGGCCTGACGTTGATCTTGATCGTGGTCGTGTCCATGCGCTTCCAAAAGAAGCTGGACTAGAACGAGGAGCCCGGCTCGTCGAGGAACTTCGCTTCCTCACCGCAGCTCGCGCGGGGTACTTCGTCCACCAGCGTTTTCGATGCTCCGGGCTGGAACAGCTGTGCTCGTTGAGCTCCCCAAACCAGAAATCCAGTGTGCCCTCGAACGGATCAGTGATCTTCGCAGCCCCCTTTTAGCGATTTTACAGCATCGAGAAAGACCCGCGCCTTGAGCTCGGTTTCGGCGACCTCTCGGTCAGGATCGCTCGCTTCGACGATGCCCCCACCGGCCCAGTAATGCACCCGGCCATCCGAAACCGTCGCCGTCCGAATCGCCACGGCAAGTGAGAGCCCGCCATCGTGATCGATGAAACCCAAGGCGCCGCAGTAGATGCCGCGCGGATGTTTCTCGAGCTCCTCGATGATTTCGAGGGCACGAACCTTTGGTGCGCCCGTGATGCTTCCGGGAGGAAAAGTCGCTGCCAAAATGGCTTCGAGTGAAACCTCGGGTCGGGTGGTGCAGCTCACGGTGCTCACGAGGTGATAAAGGCCGGTAAACGGTTCCACGAGGAGGGGCTCTTCAACCTTTACGGTTCCGACCTCCGCAACGCGGCCGAGGTCGTTGCGCATCAGATCGACGATCATCGAATGTTCCGCCTGCTCTTTGGGGTCTGCGCGGAGGCGTTGCGATGCGCCGTCGTTGGTGGTTTCGCGCCGGATCGTCCCCTTGATCGGGCGGGTGACGAGCGTTCTGCTCCCAGCGTCCCACTGAATGAATCGCTCCATGGTGCACGCGAGCACGGCATGGTCCCCGCCATCGAAGAACATTCCGAGAGGCACCCGACTGGCGACTCGCATGGCTCGCCAGAGCTCGAGCGCATCGCCCGCGAACGGCGCGGACCAACGCCTGGCGACGTTGACCTCGTAGACCTCGCCCATTCCGATGTAGTCGAGCGCCTTACCGATCGATTTGCGGTGCTCCTTCGCGTCGTCCACTTCGATCGGACCGACCATCGGAGGCGAGGTTTCGGTGTCGTCTAGTTCGTCCAAGCGAGCGCAAAACGAAGCGCAAGCCTTGCGATCGTCTCCAACGACCCAGGCCTCGCCCTTTTCGTGGTCTAGGGCGAGGAGCGCCGGATAGCGCCGAAAAAGCATGATCGGGTCCGCGCCCCGATCGAAGCGCGGCTCTCCACGCACCGGAGACGACCAGAACGCGTCGTAGGCGATGTAGCCGATCCAGGCCGGCACTTCGCTTGGCCTGGGCCCGTCTGGAATGGCCCCTTCGCTCCGTTGACCCACCCTGCCAAGCGCCGCGAATGGCGCCTTGGAGCCGAACTCCACGCGAATCTCATCGGACGGCCAAGCGGCGAGAAACGAAAACCGCCCATCGCGCGCCTCGGTTCGATTCGAATCGAGCCACGCGAACCCGGGCTCCCCGCGTAGTCGTCGCGCTACGGCGAGCTCATCGATTGAGGCAAGGCGTTCGGCCCACACTGCGCTGATCTACTTGCTCGTCGCGAATCGGTAAAGCAACCTCTCGCCGTGATCCGCCGAATGGTCTTACTTGGATTGCTCTCGGTGGCGGCCTTTTCCTGCAAAGAGTCCGTGGCACCGTTCGTCTTCGAAGCTCGTATCGTCGACGGCCAGAACGGTAATCCGGCGGCCGGGACCGATGCCACGGCGCTCCGCATTGGCATCCAAGAGGGCGAGCTTCCTGCGCAAGAGTATGAGTACCCAATCACCGACGGCGATTTCGAGGCGCTGCTGGAGTTCGGCGCGTTCACCCGCCCTACACGGGTTCGGGTCGAAATATCGGGAGAGACCACGGAGCTCTTGAGCGCGTCGCCGGCATTCGTTCCCACTGCGAGCGCTGGCCTGCTTCGAGTCGTCACCGCTGCGCCCTCTTCCTGCGAGCGCGTCACGTTCGACCTCTTGGAAGCACCCCGCGCATTCTTCGCAATGGTGCGGTCCGGCACCTTCGCTCTAATTGCGGGCGGCACCGGTCCATCCGATGAGCAGATCGAATTCTTCGATTTGCTCGAATGGGAGTCGCGCCTCTTCATGGAAGACCTCTCGGTGTCCGACCTCGGGGAAACGCGGGCCGCGTCGATCGACGAAGCGGAGATCCTCGTCCTTCCGAGCAATGCAGAGCCCTTCATCTTCAACATGCTCGATTCCAGCCGTCGAATCGCACCGGTGGATCTTCACAGCGGCGCAGGTCCGAGGTCCGCGCTCGTCTCGGTTGCTGGCGTCGGAGCGATGGTGATCGGCGGCGAGCTGGGAGGCGAAGCTCAATCCGAGGTTTCGCTGGTCGCGCCCGGCGGCGCGGTGACGTTTCTTCAGCTCAGCAAGCCGCGTTCCGGTCCCGCAGCAACCGCACTGGGCGCCGACGTTCTGGTCGTCGGCGGCGATGCAGAGGGCGATGCCGAGCTCCTCCTCGACGGCAGTTCGACAGGGCAGCCGGTTGCAGGGGTCATGGACGGCGTCCGTGAAGGCGGCCTTCTCGTCGGTGACGGCGAAAGCCGTGCGCTCCTCCTCGGCGGCACCGATGCCGAAGATACCGTGAGACAGGACAGCCTGCGCTTTGACGCCTGCCCCAGCGCCTGCGCTTCGGGCGTCGGACCCGACTGGACGACGGCGCGCCTGGCGGTCCTACAGCCCGCGGACAGCACGCTGCTCGTCGGCGGCGAAAGCTCGTCTGTGGTGGAGGAGGTCCGATGGAACGACGGGGACGTCGGGATTGAACCTCTCTTGCAAATGGAGTTCCCGCGAGCCGGCGCCGGCGGCCTCGTCTTGGAAAGTGGCGCCTTCATCGTTGCGGGGGGTGACGATGGCGTGAGCATCCGGGACGATTTCGAGTTCTGCGTCCCAGCGGCTCTTCAACCGCTATAGAAGGATGAGGAAGCGGTGCCCGAACCTGATACTCTGGGATTTCCCGGGCAGATGTTACGCAAGCTGGAGAAGTACGAGGTGCTCGACGAGATCGGCCACGGTGGAATGGCTACGGTCTACCGGGCACGTGACAGCTCGCTCGACCGATTCGTCGCCCTCAAGGTGCTCCACCCGCATTTGCAGCGGACCAGCGAAGCGCGCGCCCGGTTTACTCGCGAAGCCAAAAGCGTCGCGAAGCTCCGACATCCGCACATCCTCGAGATCTACGACTACAGCGGCGAGGCCTCGGACGAGACATACATCGCAGCGGAGTTGCTCACCGGCCCCACACTCAAGGACTTCGTCTTAAAGCAAAGGGAGCTGCCGGCAGAGATCGCGGCCTGCATCGCGCTTCAGCTCGCGGAGGCGCTTGGCGCTGCGCATGCCAAAGGCATCATTCACCGCGACGTCAAGCCCGAGAACGTACTCATTCACGAAGATCGCTGCGTGAAGCTCACCGACTTCGGAATCGCGTACATGGTCGACGCGCATACGTTCACCGTCACCGGTCAGATCCTCGGTTCTCCGGGTCACATGGCGCCGGAGCAAGTAGAGGGCGGGACCAGCGACGTCCGCAGCGACGTCTTTTCGCTGGGGACAGTCCTGTATTTCTGTGCGACCGGTCGACTGCCGTTCATCGGCCGCAACCCCCACCACCTGTTGAAGTTGTTGCTCGACGGCGAGTACCCCGACCCGCTTCGCCTCCGTCCATCGATTGGTGCAGAGCTCGCCCAAATCCTGAACAAGGCACTCTCCCGTGCGCCTGGCAACCGTTATCAAAGCGCCGATGAGATGGCCGACCGTTTGCGAGCCTTTCTGACCGAAATGGGCATCGATGATCCTGACGAGACGCTGGCCCGCTATCTGGCGGAACCAAACGACGTCGCCAAGGAGCTCGAGCAGCACGCAGTTCAAAGGCTGCTCGTGCTCGGGGCCGCAGCCGCAAAATCGGGCCAGGTGTCGAAGGCGCAGGCTGCGCTGAGCCGCGTTCTGGCGCTCGACGACGGCAATGATCGCGCCCTCAAACTGCTGGGGAACCTGGGTCGCCGCCGCCGGGTGAACCTGGTCATCGCGCTCGTCGCTGGGGTGCTCGTGCTTTCGCTTGCCGGGGTTGGGTACCTGAGCGCGCGACGCGCCGAAGGCTCGCTTCTGGAGACGGAGACCCTTCCCGCAGCGGAGCGGGGCACGAGCGACACGCCGGACGAGACAGCCCAGGCGATCGAATCCGATCTACCGAGCCCCTCCGAAAACGAGCAAGCCACGACGGATGAGAACAGCCAAGCAGACGAACGCACCATGCAACCGGCCCCAAACGGTCGACGTTGGGTGGTCTTCAAGCCGACGCCCCCGAATGTGTCGATCAGCGTCAACGGCAGTCCGCTCAAGCCGTACGGCCCCGATTTTCAGCGGGTCCGTCTCAAGGTCGGCAATCACACGTTTCGGTTCGTGGGTGCCGAAGGCTGCTGCGAAGAGCGCGTCATCCGCAAACGGATTCCGGCTGGGGCGCGCGACTTCGAGCTCTCGGTCAAGCTCCGCTACAAGCCCGCGAGGCTCTACCTCAAGGGGCCAGCGCCAGCGGACGCGACCGTCCGAATCACACTTCCCGGCAATCGCACCGTCACGGGACGCATTCGTGAGATCCTCAAGATCCCGATGAGGTCGCTTCAATCCTCCGCGCAGGTGCAGATCCGCGCGCCGGGCTATCGAACGTACAGGACGGTGGTGAAGCTTCGCGCCGGAGCGGATTTGACCGAGCACTCGTTCAAGCTTGAGAGGGAGGGCGAAACCCCGTAGAACCCGCCTAAGGTGATCCGGCGGCCCGCGCTTTCAGGTTTGATTTTCCTGTTGATGGGAGCGTTCGCGCTGCCCGTCGCGGCCGACGAGCTTTCGGACTTCGAGTCGGCCCGTCGCAGCTACGAGAAGCAAAGCTACGCAAGGGCGGCCAGGGGGCTCGAGTCTCTCGTCGGCGGCGTGGTCCCCCGTGCGGCGAACCCGGTGGTTCGCTTGGAAGCCCGAAAGTACTTGGGCGCAACCTACCTCTTCCTTGGAAAGAAGGACGCCGCCCGGGAGCAATTCCGGCTGCTACTAGGGGAGGATCCGGACTATGACATCGACCCTGTCGCGTTCCCCGAGGCGGTCGTACAGACCTTCCAAGAGGTCCAGAAAGAAGTCGGCGCGGAACGCGCCCGTCGCGCTGCCCTCGAGCTCGCCCGCAAGAAGCGGGAGCGTTCCGAAGAAGTCGAGGATCTGATTCGCCAGCAGCAGCGCATCGAGGCGCTCGAGAAGCTCGCATCCGAGCAGACGATCGAGAAGGTCAACTCCCGTTGGATTGCGGCCATCCCCTTTGGCGCCGGCCAGTTTCAAAACGAGAACCGCAAGCTCGGGATCATGTTTGCCACGACCGAAAGCGCGTTTCTTGCGGCCTCCATTGCGACGTTCATCGGCCACAATTCGCTCCGCGACGAGAATCCGGGACCCAGCGAGATCGACCGAGCACGGCGGGTGGAGAAGGCCCTTCGCATCGGCAACTGGGTGAGCGTCGGCGCGCTCCTGAGCTTTGCAATCGCCGGTGTTGTCGAGGCTGAAGTCCGCTTCAGGCCTGTGATTCGCAGCAGTAGACCCCGCGAACTGCCCGACGAGCTGAGAAGCCCCCAAAGCCGCGGGCCCCAGCTCAGACTGGAGATGGGGCTGACTGGCGGCAAATTGCGGGTCGATTTCTGAATTTGCGTGGATCGATGCCCATCAGGAGAGCTGGATCATTCTTGCTAATCGCGCCATGGATTCCCGCGCTCGCCGTCGACTGAATTTTTAGTCATTTCAAGGGCTTACGGCGCTATCCCAATTCGCGGAACACTTCGCTTGACAGCAGGGCTTTCGCGCCTATCCTTCGCTCCCTTCGACGCGCGGGGAAGTTGCGCGCGCTCGGAGAATTGCACGCTTTTTCGGATAGTTATGCCCACGATCAACCAGCTCGTCCGCAAGGGACGAAAACAGATCAAATCGAAAACGGATTCGCCGGCGCTTCAGCGTTGCCCGCAGAAGCGAGGTGTGTGCGTTCGCGTCTATACGACCACTCCGAAGAAGCCGAACTCCGCGCTTCGTAAGGTCGCCCGAGTTCGTCTCTCGAACGGTATCGAGGCGACGACTTACATTCCTGGCGAAGGACACAATCTTCAGGAGCACTCCGTCGTGCTCATTCGCGGTGGCCGCGTGAAAGATCTTCCCGGCGTTCGCTATCACGTCGTGCGTGGCACGCTCGATGCCACTGGGGCGGCAGGACCCTCCAACACCAACAAAGCAAATCGCGTCAACAAGCGATCCAAGTACGGCGTCAAGCGCCCGAAAGCCTGAGCAAGTTTAAGTCATGAGTCGTCGATTCAGCGCACCTAAAAGGCAAATCATCCCGGACGCCAAGTATGGCGACCAGCTCGTGGCGAAGTTCGTCAACTCACTGATGCTCGCAGGAAAACGGTCCACCGCCGAGAAGTGCTTGTACGGCGCCTTCGACATCATCGAAGAGCGTTACAAAGACGAGCCGCTCGACGTGTTCAAGAAAGCACTCGATGCGGTGAAGCCGCGCGTCGAGGTGAAGAGCCGTCGTGTCGGTGGTGCGACCTATCAGGTCCCCGTCGAGGTTCGTTCGGACCGTCGCAATGCGCTCGCAATGCGTTGGTTGGTTCAGTATTCGAGGGCACGCGGCGAGAAGTCCATGGAAGAACGTCTTGCGGCAGAGCTCATGGAAGCCTCGCAAGGGCGCGGAAACGCCGTAAAAAAGCGGGAAGACACACACAAGATGGCCGACGCGAACAAGGCGTTTGCCCACTATCGTTGGTAGGAACTTTTTGGCGTCTGGGAAGGTCTACGGAAACCCCTCGGACAAGGAGCAGCAGCTGAACTCATGACGACGCTGACATAGAGAGAGTCACCGGGAAGACCGCGGCTGTGCGCCGCAACCGATGTGCCTCTCGAAACCCTCTCTGAGTTGAAGAAGCCCGAGGGTGGCTTCTGGGTCGGAGGGGGTTTTGTATGTGAAGCGCCATAGTCAGAGGAGTCGAGCTCATAGAATCCAATGGCCAGAAAGTACGCACTCGATAAGACGCGCAACATCGGCATCATGGCCCACATCGATGCGGGCAAGACGACGACGACCGAGCGCATCCTCTATTACACCGGCGTCAACTACAAGATCGGCGAGGTGCACGACGGCGCTGCGACCATGGATTACATGGAGCAGGAGCAGGAGCGTGGCATCACCATCACGTCCGCTGCGACCACTTGTTTCTGGCGCCCTGGTTCGGGCCCTTTCGGCGGTGAGCAGTTTCGAATCAACATCATCGACACGCCCGGCCACGTCGACTTCACCATCGAGGTCGAGCGTTCGCTCCGAGTGCTCGACGGCGCGGTTGCAGTGTTCGACGGCAAAGAGGGTGTCGAGCCGCAGTCGGAGACGGTCTGGCGCCAGGCCGACCGATATGGCGTTCCGCGCATTTGCTTCATCAACAAGATGGACAAAGCGGGGGCCGACTTTCCGAGCGCCTTTCAGTCGATCAAAGATCGCCTCATCGCACCTGCAGTCGCGGTGCAGCTTCCGCTTGGCCAAGAGGCGGAGCTCGAAGGCGTGATCGACCTGGTCGCGATGAAGGCCAACCGCTTTAGCGACGACAATCTCGGCGCCGAGTGGACCGTCGAAGAGATTCCCGCGGAGCACCGGGCCCAAGCGGACGAGGCCCGCGCGCTGCTCATCGAAGCGGTTTCCGAGGTCGATGACGCCCTGATGGAGCGCTTTCTCGAGGGCGACATCGATTTCTCAGAGGACGAGATTCTCCGGGCACTTCGTAAAGGCTGCTTGGAGCAGTCCATCGTTCCCGTGCTCACCGGCTCCGCCTTCAAGAACAAGGGCGTCCAACAGCTCATGGACGCCGTCGTCAATTTACTTCCGTCGCCACTCGAGGTTCAGGCCATTCAGGGCGTGGACCCGAAGGACCCCGAGAAGGTGATGGTGCGCAAGGCCTCGGATGACGAGCCGTTCAGCGCCCTGGCATTCAAGATCGTCAACGATTCCTTCGTCGGTCAGCTCACGTTCTTCCGCGTCTACTCCGGCGTTCTCAAAGCAGGGTCCGGCGTCCTGAACTCGACCAAGGGCAAAAAAGAGCGCATCGGCCGCATCCTTCAGATGCACGCCAACAACCGCGAAGAGCTCAAAGAGATTCGCGCTGGCAATATCGCGGCCGCGGTCGGCCTCAAGACGGCGACGACGGGCGATACGCTCTGCGCCGAGAATGCGCCGATCATTCTCGAGCGGATGGATTTCCCAGAGCCCGTCATTTCGGTCGCGATCGAACCCAGGACCAAGGCCGACCAGGATAAGCTCGGTGTGGGGCTCGGAAAGCTCGCTGCGGAAGACCCGAGCTTCCGCGCGCACACCGACGAGGAGTCGGGCCAGACCATCATCAGCGGCATGGGCGAGCTTCATTTGGAGATCATCGTCGACCGTCTGAAGCGTGAATTCCAAGTGGATTCCAATGTCGGCGCACCCCAGGTCGCGTACCGCGAGACGATCACCAAGGACGTCGAAGCCGAGGGCCGCTACGTGAAGCAGAGTGGTGGCCGCGGCATGTTTGGCCACGTTTGGCTCAAGCTCGAGC
>CAMYJN010000017.1 GCA_947258625.1 uncultured Polyangiaceae bacterium
AGAGGTAGACCCAGACCGGAGACCCCGCTTTCTGTTCGACGCGGAACTGGCGGCTCAGCCGCTGGGCGAGGCGCGACAGGGGAATGCCCGCAAGGACGGCGCCGACGACCTTGCCATCCCTGAGAGACGGCGCGGCGAAGAGAATCGACCAGGACGAAGGCGCGGTTGGATCCTCGGCGTAGAACTCGCCGAGACCGGTCGAGGCAGTCCCGCCGAGAGCTTGAGCCACGGGCTCGAAGCGCGACTTGAAGTCCTGACCCTTCATGCGGTCAGGCTCGCGGTCGCGCGCAATGACGACGCCGTCGAGGCCGACGGCCGCGAGAAATGACATTGGAGACGCGACGAATTCATCAATGCCTCTCTTGGGTTCCTGGAGAATTCTCAAGGCGGCTCGCACTTGCGCTTCGCGCTTTTTGGGGTCGCTGACGCCAAAGCCGGGCGCAAGCTTGTCGGCCGCCTTCACGACGCCCGTCTGATGGTTCGCCAAGTCCTGCTCGACCAGCGCCTGAACCCGAGGGAAGTCGACCTCCCGAAGCTGATTCTGGGTTCGAGCGACGGCAGCGCTGTCCTCGCAGCCGAGCAGGACGATGAGGCCGAAGAGGACCAGGCTTGGGCGAAGCATGCGGGGGAGTGTAGCAGGGTCAGGGGCAGTGCCGGTGTCAGCGTCAGTGGCAGTGCCAGTGGCAGTGCCAGTGTCAGTGTCAGGGCCAGCGGCAGTGATTGCCCCGGCTGCTACACTCGGCCCGTGTCCGAACCCACCCCTGCCCTTGGCACTCAGCCCTCGACGGCGAAGAACGTCACCGCCCTCGATCTGCACATGATGCCGCAAGACGAGCTGATCGCGCTCTACCACGAGCTCGAAGCGCCGCCGTTCGAAGAAATGCGCGGCGAATTTGCCGCCCGCCTACTCGACCAAGGGGATGCGCGTGCCTACTTGCTCAGTGCGTTCGCGTTGAACGTGAAGGGCCGGTGGCTCTGCAAGGCGTTCGAGCCTACGGGGCCGACCCACGGTCACGGGTACAATAGCTTCATGACCCCGCGTGGGGTCAAGCGCTCCGCGCGCATGCGAACGCGTCTCGGCCCTTCCAAGATTCCGGGCGATGCGAAAGATGCGTTCCACTTGGAGTATGCCGACCTCAATAGCTTCCAACGAGGCGGCCCCGGCGGAGCCCTCCTTCACACCATGTTCGACGAAGTCCGCAAAGTAGGCCCCCGGCTCTACCTAGGCATCGGCCGCACGGGGTTCACCCAAAAGGCACGAGCGGAGCTGCACCCCTTCGCGCTCGAGGGCCCAGTCGCGCAATTCGTCACATCAAGCTGAACGCTGGCACTGGCGCTGACACTGGCACTGGCACTGGCGCTGACACTGGCACTGGCGCTGACGCTGGCACTGACACTGACGCTGCCCCTACGCCTGCGCCTGCCCCGGTGCTACCCGCCCGAGCAGAAATGCTCGTAGTCGATGTAGTCGGTGATGGTCGGGTGATCGCCGCACACCGGGCAATCTTTGTTGCGTCGGAGCTTGAAGGTGCGGAACTGCATCTGGAGCGAGTCGTACTGCAGGAGTCGCCCAACCAAGGGGTCGCCTCGCTCGAGAACGATTTTGACTGCCTCGGTGGCCTGAAGCGTGCCGATGGCGCCGGGAAGGACACCGAGAACGCCGGCCTCCGCGCAGGATGGCGCCAAGTGCGGCGGCGGTGGCTCCGGGTAGAGGCAGCGGTAGCATGGCCCGTGCCTCGGCCAGAACGTAGTGACCTGCCCATCGAACCGGAAGATCGAGCCGTGGACGACCGGAATGTCTTTCCAAACGCTGGCGTCGTTGACGAGGTAGCGCGTGGCAAAGTTGTCGAGGCCATCGACGATGACATCCCAATCTTGATCGAAAATTCGATCGACGTTTTGCCGCGTCAGCCGCTCGTTGAACGCGATGACGTTCACGTCGGGGTTGAGGTTTTCAATCGTGCGCTTGCCACTTTCGACTTTGGACTCCCCGACGCGATCGAGGCCGTGCAAGACCTGGCGCTGGAGATTCGACTCGTCGACCGTGTCGCCATCGACCAGGCCGATAGTTCCGACGCCTGCAGCCGCGAGATAAAGCGCCGCCGGTGAGCCGAGCCCACCTGCGCCGAGCAGCAGCACACGACCCTGCAACAGCTTCGCTTGCCCTTGCTCACCAACCTCCGGCAAGAGCAGATGGCGCGAGTAGCGATTGAGCTGGGCGTCGGTGAACGCAAACGGCTGCGTGGTAGGGAAGCCCTGGTCCTTCCACTGATTGAAGCCTGGGTTTGCCGACTCGACGTTGTTGTAGCCGAGGTCCTGAAGAACCTTCGCCGCAAACGCCGATCGAATGCCGGCCGCACAGATGGTGACAATCTTCGCGTCCTTGTCGGGCAGCCTCGAGCCCGATTGCATTTCGAGAAAGCCTCGCGGGATGTGGAGCGCGCCGGGAATGTGCCCTTGCCGCCACTCATCCTTTTCGCGAACATCGACGAGGATGACGCCCTCGCCCGAATCGAGGCGTTCCTTGAGGTCCTCGAGAGAGACCTGCCGGATCGCGGCCTTCACCTCTTGGAGCAAGTCAGCGTATGTCTTTGCCATGCCCGCCACTATGTAACTTTGGGCGGTTTCGTCAAGGCTAACGGGGCTTTAGCCCCCATCCTTTGGTTTTCACATCGGTTTTGTCGGGTATTGCGTTCGCGGGTCCAGCGGCTAGGCGGCAGATCGGAAGATGCCCTGGTCGAGTGCGTAGCTGGCCAAGGTGCTCTTGAGGCGCTTTCGCCCCCGGTGGAGGCGGGACATCACGGTGCCCACGGGGCAGGCCAAGCGCTCGGCGGCGTCCTGATACGAGAGGTCCCCGAGGTCGACGAGTTCCACGGCTTCGCGGAACTCGGGTTTCAGCGAGCGGAGCGCGGCGAGCACTTCGTCGCTGAATCCATCGTGCGGCGAGCGAACCTGCACCGAGGCGAGGCCACGAAGCTCTTCGAGGGCCTCGCGCTCCCGCTTTTTCTTACGATAGTGGTTGATGTAGGTGTTGAACAGGATGCGCCGAGTCCAGGCGCGTGCGTTGGTGCCGGGGCGAAAGCTCGCGCGCGCTTGCCAGGCGCGAGCCAGGGTCTCTTGGACGAGGTCGTCGGCAAGGGCGGTGCCGCGAGTCAGTCGGAGGGCCATCCGGGAAAGCTCGGGTACGCAGGGCAGGATTTCTTCGTTGTATTGTGCTTGGGTCTTCATTCAGGCGGTCTCCACCCCCGTTCCTCCTTGCAACCCGGATGCCACCCCGAAAAACCCAAGCATTTCGCGAACGGCGTGCCGGCCGCACCGCCAGCTTGTCCGCTTGATGACACGCTGTCGTGTCAAGCTGTCCGCTGAGCATCGGCGCAGGTCGGGTCAGCCCTGGAGCTGGGCGGCCAGCACCGCGGGGACCGCATCGGCAACTTCGGACGCGATGAGACCTCGGTCACTGACGGAAGCGGCCTCGCCGGCCAGGGCGTGCAGGAGCGCTCCGGCGATCGCGGCATCCACTGGGGCGAGGCTCATGGTGAGGGCTCCGACCACGCCGCTGAGCACATCGCCCGTCCCTGCGACCCCGAGCGCCGGGGTGCCTTCCGCGCAAACGCAAAGCTCCCCCGCGCCGGCCACGATGCTCCGTGCGCCTTTCAAGATGACGACCTGCCCGGACTCTTTTGCAAGCGCCTCGGCAGCACCGTAGCGGTCAGCTTGAACGTCTGCTGTCGAGCGGCCGAGCAAGCGTGCCGCTTCGCCCGGATGCGGCGTGAGCACCCTGGCGGCGGCGCCCTTGAGCGAGGCAAGCCCCTCGTCGGCGAGTAGGGTCAGCGCGTCTGCGTCGACGACCGCGGGAATCGGCGCGTGCATCGCAAAGGCAAGCGCCCACGCTCGTCCAAGCGGATCGAGCCCGAGCCCGGGCCCGAGCACGACCGCACGCTTGCCTTCGCACAGCGCCCTCACGGCGGCTTGGTTGGCTTGCTCGGGCAGCGCCGTGGTCATCAGCTCGATGACTTTCTCTTCGAGCGCGGCGTGCGAATCCGGGCGCGCGCCGATCGTCACGAGGCCCGCGCCCGCACGAAACGCAGCTCGACCGGCCAGGACGGCTGCGCCGGTCTTTCCCGGTGCGCCGCCGATGACCAGCAGATGTCCGTTGCTGCCTTTGTGCGCGTCCCCCGCGCGCGGTGCGATGAGGTCGCCGAGGTCTTCGCTCGTCCAGAGGCTCGCGGCGGTCGACACCGTGATTGGGATCCCAATGTCTGCGACGCGGACCGCACCGGCGTGCTCGACGCCGGGGTACTGGTGAAGGCCGCGCTTCTGCCCTGCAAAGGTGATGGTCAGCGACGCAAGCGGTGCGACGCCGAAGATGCCGCCCGTATCCGCGTCGAGCCCGCTCGGCAGATCCAACGAGACCAGCGGCACCGGGGCTGCGTCCATCGCTGCAATCGCCTCGGCATAGCCGCCGGTGATCGGTCGATCGAGACCCGTGCCAAAAAGACCGTCGACGATCAGCGTCGCGTCCTCGAGACGCGCGGCAATCGACTGCGCGTCGCCCGGGGACACCTCCACGGCCTCGACGCCAAGCACGTCGAGCAGGGCCCAGTTGATTTGCGCGTCACCGCGTAGCCGCGACGCATCGCCAACCAGCACCGCGAGCGGCCGATGGCCCAAGAGCGCCAAACGACGCGCGATCACCCAGGCGTCGCCACCGTTTTGGCCGGGCCCGCCGACCAGGGTGACGCGTTCGAGGCGCTCGCCAAACAGATCGCAAATCACGTCGCACGCCCCGCGGCCGGCATTCTCCATCAAGACCAGGCTGGCGATCCCGAGCTCATCCATCGCTGCGCGATCGACATCGCGCGACTCATCGCGTGTGAAAAGCCTCTCCACGCTCGGATTATGCCTTTAATTGGCAGGGGGCACACCCTATGCTTCGCCCATGGATGCGAAGCCCTCCTCGGAGTCGTTCACCGAAATGACCGAGCTCGTGCTGCCCCAGCACACCAACGCCATCGGCACCGCGTTCGGCGGGGTCATCATGAGTTGGATCGACATCTGCAGCTCGATCGCCGCGAAACGCCACTGCGGCAGCGTCTGCGTCACGGCGCGGGTCGATGCCTTGGAGTTCAAAGCGCCCATCAAAGTCGGGGATGTGGTGAGCCTGACCGCGCGCCTCAATGCCGCGTTCACCACCTCGATGGAAATCGCCGTGCGCGTCGAAGTCGAGCATGCCGTGACCGGGGCGCGCTCCCTGTGCGCCGACGCGCGGGCGACCTTCGTCAACCTCGGCGACGACGGAAAACCCTGCCCTGTCCCGCCACTGCTCACCCAAAACGAAGACGAGCACCGGGTCGCCGCCCAAGCGGCAGAGCGCCGCAAGCGACGCCGCGCGGCCGAACGCACCTCCTGATCGGGCCAGCTTCGCTCCGCAAACGAAAACGTATGTCGCTTCTTCCAAGAGCCCGCCTTTTTGAATTCAACGATCGGGACTGGGTTCCGGCGAGCCTGCGAGACACGATCATCGAGGCGCTGAGCCGTTCGCTCGACTGGGGTGGCTTCCTTCGGCCGCTCGTGCCGGTAATGGACGATTTTCTTTCGACCGCGGGAACGCGCGAGGTGTTGGAGCTCTGCTCGGGTGCCGCCGGCCCTGCCCTGATCCTGTCCGACGAGGCGGAGCGCATCGGCATCCGCGCGCCGCACTTTTTGATGACCGATCTGTTCCCGCGCGTGCCAATTTGGACCCACGCCCGGGCCCGACATCCCGAGAGCATCGATTTCATTGCAGAACCGGTCGACGCCACGCGGATTCCCGCCGCCCTCTCCGACGGTCGTGCGCGCGTCATCGTCAATGCCTTTCATCATTTCTCACCGGAGCGCGCCGGCGCCATCCTTCGCGACGCGGTCGAGAGCCAAGCGCCGATTTTCATCTCCGAGTCGTTCGAGCGAGACCCGAGAGGCGCCTTCCCGTTGATTCCCATCGGGATCCCCTCCCTCCTCGCAACCCCGCTGCTTTCACCGCGAGACCGGCTCGCCAAAGCCGCCTGGACCTGGCTGACCCCGATCGCGCTGGCCGCCGGAACTTGGGACGCGCTCATCAGCACCTTGCGCGTCTACTCCCAGCGAGACCTACTCCAGCTGGTCTCGCCCTTTGGCGGGGGCTACGAATGGACCTACGGCACCTACGATTATCCGTTCGGAGGACGGGGCTGCTATTTTCAGGGCGTCCCTTCGAAGGCTCGGCCCTTTTCAAGAGCCAGCGAACCTACCCCAGCGACCGCGAGGAGAATCATGGACGAGGAACACACGAACCCCGAGGCCGCAGCGCAAGCCCACAACGGCGCCGAGGCACTGCCGACTGCCCCGGAGGTCAACGCCAAGCGCCAAGAAGCCACGGTCGAGCTCCAGCACGAGGTCGAGTCGCTGGAGCAGACGTCGGCAGCTCCGGAAGACCCGCTCTCCGCCTCGACCATGAAGAAGAAGGCGCTCCGCCGCTACCTTCGTGAGCAGACCCTCAAGCCCTATCAGGCCGAGCTGATCAAGATGCAGCAGTATCTCGAAGAGAGCGGCACTCGAATGGTGATTCTATTCGAAGGGCGTGACGCGGCCGGCAAGGGCGGCACCATCCGCCGCGTCACGCGCTACATGAACGAGAAGCACTACCGTGTCGTCGCGCTCGGCAAACCCACCGAGCACGAGCGCACCCAATGGTTCTTTCAGAAGTACATTCAGCATTTTCCGCGCGCCGGTGAGGTCGTTCTCTTCGACCGCAGCTGGTACAACCGTGCGATGGTGGAGCCGGTGTTCGGGTTCTGCTCCGAGAAAGACTACAAGAACTTCATGCGCGGCGTCACCGGCTTCGAGAAAGATCTCGTGCGCCAGGGCACCGTCCTCATCAAGCTCTACTTCAGCGTCACCAAGGACGAACAGAACCGGCGTTTCTCGCGCCGCAAGGCCGACCCGCTTCGTCAATGGAAGCTGAGCGAGGTCGATGTTCAGGCGCAAGAGCGCTGGGACGAATTCACCAACGTGAAATACGAAATGCTCAAGCGCACCCACACCACGCATGCGCCCTGGAAAATCATCCGGTCGAACGACAAGCACAAAGCGCGGCTGAACGCCATCAAGGTCATCTTGAACTCCGTTCCCTACGAACGCATGGACGAAAACCTCGATTTCGTCCCCGACTCCGACATCGTCATCTCCGGCTCGAGAGAGCTCGAAAAGATGGAAGCGCAGCGCCTCCGCGCCGGTAAATTCCTCGTCTAACTGCGGGCGCTCGGCGCGTCAGTCGCGATAGCGCGCGTCGACCAGTGCACCTACGGCGACCTTGGCGCTCGAACGCTCGTAGCCGTAGACGCCGACCAGGACTTGCAGCGCTTCTTGAGCGGCTTCCCGCTGCTCGTCCTCGAGCGCGTCGTCCTCTTCCATGAGGGCGACGATGGCCTGCCCGATCTCGCCGACCTGCCCGCGCCGGTCGTCGAAGTACGCCTGCCGCAGCTTCTCGATGTAGCGCGGGAACAGCGTTTCATAGTCGACGTCTTGGTCGGGGTGGTCGATGGCCCAGGACGCGACCCCGCTCAAGAGCTCGTTGCGAAACGCCTCCGCGCCGTCCGAGCCGAGCTTCTTTTCGACGCTGGCCATCAGATCGAGGTCGGCCTCCTCGTCTTTGCCGGTCACGGGGTTGAAGACCCGCTCCTTTTTCACCCACTGCGCGACCTGCGTCACGTAGCGGTCGAACAGCTCGAGATGGCTGCGCTCGTCGATGAGGCCGCTGGCCGCTCGAAGCTCACCCTCGACGATGTCGAGCCACCGCTCTTTGACCACATCGACGAACGCGCGGTGGTCTCGATAGGGCCCGTCGGTTTGCTCTTTCAGGAACTCGTAGTCGTCGCGCTCACAGAACTCGGCCAGACGATTCAAGAAGCTGACCGGCGACACGCACGGCTCTTCGAAGCCCGCTGCGGCGTCGAGCAGGAGCATTCGAATCTCGCGCGGCGATGCCCCGTTGATGCCCTCGTAGTCGGACGATGCGCCGCCCTGCGCCTCCACCTCGGCAACGCCGCCGGCGAGGATCTTGGACTGATCGGCTTCCAGGCGCGCAGGCACCAGACCGTCGGCCAAGAGGTCGGCTTTCTCCAACGGCGCAAGCGAGGCGGCGATGGTCCCGAGCTCACTGTCCGAAAACTGCGACGCGTCCGGCCTGCGAAGGCGAGTCAGAACCGACCAGAGGGCCGCCACATAGGTCGTGTGGGGCGCCACGTGTTTGGGGATCTGTGGGACGATTTGCCCGTCGTAGATTTCGCGCTCACGGTGCACGTCGAGCAGATACGACATGCGAATGCGAACGATGCGGCCGCGGAAGGAGTTGAACTCCGGGTGCTGACGAAACGCGCTCAGGTGAAGCTCGTTGGAGCTGGCAATCATCACCGCGTTGATCGGCAAGTTCGACATCTGCAACGACACCTCGCCATTCTCGATCGCCAGCAGCAGATACTTCCAGGCTTCGAGCGGACGCTTGAGCAAGTCGCTGAACTCGACGATCCCACCGGAGGCGTCGACCAGCTCGCCGTAGGGCTCGAACAGGGTCAGCGCACTCAAGGAGGCTGGAAGGGATTGGATCGAGTGGTCCGCGGTGATTTGGCGCTCCGAGGCGTCTACCGACATTTGCGGGCCGATGGTGACCGCGCCGACCCGGTAGCGCCGCGAAATGTAGAACCGCTCGACTTGAATGTGCGCGAGGACCCGGTCGAGGTCACCGCGGTACGCCGTCAGCAGCGCCTGAAAAATTTGCTGGTTCTTTCGGGCAAGCTGGCCGGTCCACACCCAATCGGGCGCCGCCTCCGAAAGCCCTCCCGACTCGTAGACCCTCGCAATCAACTGCTGTCGGACATCGCGAGGCAGCAAGAGAAGCGGATGCTCGCGGACCGAGCTCTGAAGCTTGGCGATGATTCGCTCTTCGGGCAGGTGTGCGAACGATTCGCCCGGGCTGAGCTCGTCCGAGGCGGTCGTGAAGCCGATCCCCGCCCCTTCGCGCGCTCGCGGGAAGATCCACGAGAAGCGATACAGGGCGCCATCGTCGGTGTCCGAATAGGCCTCGAGCCCACGCATCAGGCAGGCAGCGAACGTCGACTTGGCGCTGCCGTTGGGCCCATGCAGCAGGACCAGCCGGTTCGCACGGCCTTCCCTCTCGAAGCCGTCCAGGATTCGGTAGAACGACTCCTGCGCGACTTCATGGCCGGCGAGGCGATCCCGGAGCATCAGCTCCGCTTGGTGGCCGCTGCTGGCTTGCCCAAAGTCGAGGTCGAAGAGCTTCCACCGCCTCAAGTTCCCGCTGGGGCGCTCGACTTCGTGAGAACCGAAGAAGTCCAAGCAGTCTTTGAGGTAGCGGCTGGAGTCGCGAGTGTAGCGGCGGGGGTTGTCTTCGACGAGCTCCAGGTACTCTCGAAACGACAGCACCCGCTTTTGGGCGTCGAACCGCGTCTTGACGTCCGCGCGGATCGTTTCGAGTGCAGCCTTGAGTCCCCCCTCGCTCATCTCACTCCACCTTGAGTTGCATCGCCACCGTTCGCTTCTCGAGGATACAGTTTTCTTCGGTGCACATGGCAAAGGAAACGTCACAGGTCACTTCGTGCTCGCCTGCAGCCGAAGGTTCCACCCCTGCGAGGAAGCGGACCTTCTCCGCACCGAACTCCGTCGCGTCGTCTTTGACCAGCTCGGTTTTCTTCAGCGCAACCCCGGGCGCTGCCTTCAGGTCGACCCGGATGGGGTACTCCTGGTTCACGTGCCAATCACCGCGCCCTTCGAGCGCAATCTCGACCTCGCCGGTTTTGCCAATTCGGTACCCACCCTCCGACGGAGCGACCGCGAGCAGAAACGAACCGGTCTCGATGCGGGGGCCTGCGGGCCCTTCGGCCTTCTCTTGGGCGGCTGCTTCCCCGGCGGCGTGGTCGTGATGGTGCTTCGAGTGGTCGTGCTCGGCCGCCTTCGGAGACGGCGCCCCTCGTTCGCAGCCGGCAAGGGCCACGAACAAGGCAAGAATCGAAACTAGGTACCCCATGTGCATATTCATCACTCCGTGCTTAGTCTACGACGTAGGTCGAGGTTACGTCGAACTCCAAGCTATGGTTCGACCAGCTCGACCTCGGTTCGGACATCCTTCATCGGGTGACGAAGGAAGTAGTCGATTTTCTCGCGGACCGCGTCTGAATCCGGCGAGAGGTGCCAGCGGGCGATCGGCTTCGACGACTCGGGGTTGGCCGCCCATTTGAGGAAGACCACAAACAAGCCTTCGAGCAACCGGTCCTCGTTGACGCGAACGGTCTCGTAGCCGGGCTCGTCGTCACCCACGCGGAGCACGAGCTCTTTGGGGGAGCTGCCCTTGAGCCGGTTTTTCACTTTGATGGTGAGCCGATAGGACGAACGCCGGCTGATGAAGTCCGAAGACAGCGAGTCCACCCTCACGACCGCGATCAGATCGGCACGACTCACGCGGCGTTCGAACGCGCCGGTCCACTCGCCTTCGACGATGACGGGCGCCTCGACGAGGTCGACCGCGTTGTCGAAGAGCGGCGCGTCCGAGGGACGGAAGTCAGGGGCCGGCATATTGGACGAAGCCGCGGCACATCCAAGCCCCCAACAAGCGATGGCTGCAATCAGCACGCGCACAAGGCGAAGCCTAGCACGCCCGCGCTGAAGCGAACGCCGACTCACCGAGCGGCGTCCCCCATAGCCTGACCAGGTCTTCGGGGAACGGGGCGGTCAGGGTCGTCGCCTCGCCGGTGCTCGGATGGGTAAGCGCGAGCTCGTAGGCATGAAGGGCCTGCCGGTCGTGACCGAGACGCTGCAGGAGCTCGTCGGTCATGCCGGTTTCGATGTAGTCGAGAAACGGCTGCGAGCCTTCGGGCCCGTAGAGCTTGTCGCCGATGATTGGAAAACCAATCGCGCTCAGGTGAACTCGGAGCTGGTGCTGCCTGCCGCTCTCAGGCGCGAGCGAAACCAGCGTGGCGCCGTTTCGGCGTGCAACGACGCGATAGCGGGTCACCGAGGGGTGGCCCTCTCCTTCGGGGGTCACTTCCATCAAGATGTGCAGCCCCTCCTTGGCTCGGTCGATCGGAAGCGCGATGCGGCCTTCATCGTCCGGCATCACCCCGTTCACAATCGCCAGGTAGCGCTTGCGGACGCGGCGATTCTCGAAGGCGATTTTCAGACTGCGCTCCGAGGCGCGGGTGCGGCCACACACCAGCAGGCCGCTCGTTTCGCGGTCGAGCCGGTGCGCGATTCGGGGCGCGTTCTCTCCAAAGCGCTGCTTGAGCAGATGGGTCAGCGTATTCTTGTGGTACGACGCAGACGGATGCACGGGGAGTCCGGCGGGCTTGTTGACCGCAAGCACGGCGTCGTCCTCGTAGAGTACATCGAAGTAGAGCGGGACGTCAGGCTCGTCGAAAGGAGGCCGTACGAGCACCACGAGCTCGCCGGTGCGTACGCGCTCGCTGGCGCGGCGGCGGGTTCCATCGGCACGATAAGCGCATGCCCGGACGACCTCTTGAGCACGCGTGCGCGAGAGCCGCGGGATCCGATGCTGGATGAACCGGTCGAGCCGCTGGCCCGCGTGCTCGGGCGCCACGGGAAACGTGAGGATGATGGAGGCTGGATCGCAGCCCGGTGGGAGCGGAGCCCCGGGACGTCTAGGTGGACGTCTAGGCGGCCTTGACAACCTTACCCGAGCGAATGCAGCGCGTGCAGGCCGAGACTCGGCGGATTTCGCCGTCGATGAGCGCTCGAATCGACTGCAGATTGGGCTGCTGCCACTTGCGGGTCTTGATGTTCGAGTGGCTCACCTTGTGAGCTTTGTGGCGGTTCTTACCGCAGAAATCACATGTCTGTGCCATGGTCGGTTTCCGAGTCCTTAGGGAGCCGCGATGTAGCATTGCTGCTGGGGGGTCGCAACAACGCGGCCTCGCACCGGACGTCGATCAACGATAAAACCAAGTAGAATGCGGGTGGCGGGCGCAATCACGGGGCTGCTGGTGCTCGGGACGTTTGTAATTCCAAGCACCTATGGGCCAAAAAGAGAACCTGCCTCAGCGGGTCGAGAGGGGACGGAACCACGGATCGTCTCTTCCAAAGAGCTCGACCTGGGATCGGCTACGCTGTCGGGGCGAGTCTATGATGAGCGCGGCGCTCCGCTCGAAGGGGCGACCGTCTCGCTCGCGGGCAGCGGCTTTTGGCCAGCGCGCTCGGTTCGAACTGGGGCCGACGGGCGATTTCACTGGGCCGACATCCCAGCTGGCATCTACGAGCTTCGGGTCTCCGAGGGGGCGCTCGTTGCCCCCGCGGTTGACGGGCTGATCCTGGACCCCGGCGCCAAGCGCGCCTTTGGAGTGCAGCTCGTGCCCGGCTGGACGGTGGCGGGTCAGGTCATGGATGCGCAAACGGGCCGCCCGATTGTGGACGCCGAAATCACGGTGGCCTCCGGGGTGCTTGGCCTGCACACGCGGCGTGCGCGAAGCGACCGACGCGGGCGGTTCGAGCTCGAGGGCGTGGTTGGGGACGAGCAGAGCCTCTACGTCGAAGCGGACGGGTATGTGACCGCGGGACCGATTCGGCAGGGCGCCTCGGATCCATCGATGACGGTCCGGCTCGGGCGCGCCTCCAT
>CAMYJN010000018.1 GCA_947258625.1 uncultured Polyangiaceae bacterium
GAGGGCCGGGAGCTCTACGTTTCGGTCCTCGGAAACCATCGCTTACAGGTGCTTCCAACCTGGGAAATCTTCCTGGACAAGCTTCCCGATGACGCGCCCAAGATCGCCACTCGGAAGGTCAAGTGGAACCTGGAGTACCAGCAGAAGTACGGTGTACGCATCGGGCGAGCAAAAGGACTTTCCGAGGAGATGGAACGCCGAATCGCGCGGCTGTCCCGCCGCATTTGCCGGCGACTCGGCACCGACGGATGCGTTCGGATCGACTTTCGGCTCGACGAGTCGGGTGGGTTGTACTTCTTGGAAGCCAACCCCAACCCCGACATCGGCGAATTCGAGGAGTTTGCGGGCGCGGCCAAGGCCGCCGGGATGACCTACCCGAATCTCCTACAGAAGATTGTCAACCTGGGGATCCGCCGCGCCGAACGCGGGTGACCACCTTACGTGAGTTGCCCGCTACTGCGGATACATCTCGTGCAGATACGAGCGGAAGCAGTCGGCCTCCGCGCTGCTCCAGTAAAGCCCGACCGGCATGCGGACGCCGCCAACCGGCTGGGTCGTGACCTCGGCCAGCACCTGGCTGCAATCGGGATCGACGTCGTCGACGAGGAAGTAAGGGCTCTCGTCCGCGAAGGTAGTCAACGCAGACAGCGCGCCCTCGACCGACCCAGACAGGTCCATGGACCAGGTTGTAGCGGCCGAAGAACCGCCCCCGTGACAGGTCGAACCTGCGCAAGCCTCGAGCTTCGCGCGAAGCGCGGAGTCGTCCTGCAGGGAATAGCCCGTCAGATCACAGGATGGTCCAGCGACTAGCGGATTGTCGCAGTACGTCAGATTCGAACCAGTGAAAGCCGGCCCCGTATCGCCCTCTCCGCAGGCCGCGAGCATTGAGCCACAGGCCACCAGCACCATGAATCGCACCAAATTCGTCCGTCTGTAAGGCATTTTTTCTATCACTCCTAATAAAAAATTCTGCTGAGGCTCTAATGATGGAGGAAAAAATTCACTTCTCCAAAGGAAAAATTCACCCCTGCTTTCTTCTTTGATCTTCGCAAACTACAGAGAAGATGCAAGCCCGATCGCGAATTAATTTGACCCTTAAGGTGCATAAATTGACTGTATTCCATTGTATTACAGTTTGAATTTAGTCCTGCAGGGTGCTTTCTAGCGTGTTAGGCTGACGTTTGTGCAGATGAGTCAGACTTGCATCCACGGCAGCCTTAAGGGCGGATTGGCAATCCTGTTGCTCGGTTCGGTGCTCACCGTATCGGGCTGTAAGGAAGATCCCACCCTCTTTGGGGGCTGCTCAACCCAGGACATCAACGCCTGCCCGCGATCGGACGGCTTTGCCAACCCATACGAAGCACAGCTCGAGCTATTGAGTTGGACGGAGACACTTCGTAAGGCGAGCCTCGAGCTCACGGGCAAGCTTCCCAACGAGTCGCAGCGAGCGGTCGCAGAAGTTCACGGCCAGCTCGGGCTCGAAGCGTCGCTCGCGGAGATGATGCGCGACCCTCGTTTCTCCCAGCGCATGATCGAGCTCTACAACGATCATTTTCTGACCGACAAATACCTCGGCCGGGAAAACGCCATCGAGCTGCTCGACGAAGAGGAGTGGCCGAACCTTCGATGGTTCGAGAGCAGATTTCCGGGCGATGACGACACCGCGTTGATGACCAACGACTCGTTGGCGCGCGAACCGCTCGAGCTGATCGCTCATGTCATTCGGTCTGAGCGTCCGTTCACCGAGATTCTGACTGCGGACTACACGATGGCGAACACCTACTCGGCGTTCTCGATGATCGGACTTCCCGACATCCCGGTCGGGCTCGGCGACAATCCGGAAGGCTTCCAGGAGATTTACGTCCCAGGCATTCCTCATGCCGGCATTCTCACGTCAGCGATGTTCCTCAACCGCTTTCCGACGAGCGACACAAACATCAACCGACACCGTTCGCGCATGGCGTATTATTTCTTCCTCGACATCGACATCAATCAGTTCGGAGATCGCCCGGTCGATGCGAGCAGCGACTTCGGCGAGAACCCGACGCTGAACAACCCCGACTGCACGGTCTGTCACACGACGATGGACCCGGTCGCCGGCCTTTTCATGAATTGGAATGAGAACGGCGAGTACAGCGGCGAGGGCGAATGGTTTGGGCCCGACTACATCTTGCCCCCGGGCTTCAACGGCGAAGCTCTGCCGGACCAAGATCGGAGAAACGCGCTCCAATGGTTCGCCCAGCGAGTCGCGCAGAATCCGAGGTTCGCGCAGGCCACCGTGAAGGCGGTCTTCCAAGGGCTGACCGGCCAAGAGATTCTCGACGTCACGATCCCGGCTCCGCCTGATATGGGCGGCATGGGTGGAAGCGATGGCGCAGGCGGTGCTGGCGGTGACCCTGGTGTCGGTGGCATGGGCGGTGACCCCGGTGTCGGCGGCATGGGCGGCGACCCTGGCGTCGGCGGCATGGGCGGTGACCCTGGTGTCGGTGGCATGGGCGGCGACCCTGGCGTTGGCGGCATGGGCGGCGTCGGTGGATCGACTCCGCCTCCACCTCCTCCGCCACTCCCGGATGACAATCCAAACATCGACCCGACCGTCGATCCGGCGCTCCAGCGCGCCTACAACGTGCAGCAGCAGGTCTTGCGCACGATTCAGCAGCGCTTCATCGACAGCGGATACAACTTCAAGGTCCTGGTACGCGAAATCATCCTGAGCCCTTACTTCCGCGCCAAAAACGCAAGCCCGCTCACCAGCGACCTCGAAAAGGAGCTTTCGACCTTTGGCACGGCTCGACTGCTGACGCCCGAGCTTCTGTCTCGCAAGATCGAGGCGACCACCGGTGTTCGTTGGCGATCGAATCCCAACCGGTCCGACTACCTGCTCGACCAATACCGCATCTTCTATGGAGGCATCGATTCCGATCTGGTGACTCAACGCGTGACCGAGCCGAACGGCGTCATGGCGAGCCTCGCGCAGCGGATGGCCTACGAGGTGGCTTGCTCGGCAGTTCCCTACGACTTCTCGAAACCCGCGAGCCAGCGGCTCCTGTTCCCGGACATCGATCAGAACACGGCGCTGTCGGAAACCTCGGACCAGGTACGGGAGGCGGTTCGCCATCTCCACGACAGGCTTCTCGGCGAGGATCTCGCCGGTGGCGACGAGGAAATCGCGGCGACGATGGTCGTTCTCATGGAGGCTTACAACCTAGGCCGGCAAGGCCTGGCCGATGAGTCGGTGCCCGAACAGCTCGCTGGCCCGTGCCGCCTCAACAACGACCGCATAACTGGCGCGGACTTGCCGGATAGCCGCCGAATCAACCGGGACACGGAGTACACGATGCGCGCCTGGATGGCTGCGACGAGTTACCTCCTGTCCGACTACCGATACCTGTACGAGTGAGGGAGGACTAGCTGTGGATCGTCGTGACTTTATACGAATGGCAAGCTGGGCCGGGCTGACCTGTGTCCTGCCGGCAGCGATGGACCCTCTGCGCGCAAGCGCCCAACCGATCAGCGGGTCGGCCTACACAGGCACGTACTGGATCTTCATGCATGCAGGCGGCGGCTGGGACCCAACCCACCTCTGCGATCCAAAAGGTCGCGCCACCGAGAACGAGAACGACCCGATGGGTCGCTTCCTCAAGAGCGACATCCGGACGGCCGGCAACATCGAGTATGCGCCGCTCGGCGATGACGGAACCGCACTCGATGCGTTCTTTCAAACCCACTACGAGCGCCTGCTGGTCATCAACGGGATGGACACGACGACCAACGGCCACGACCAGGGCACCCGCGGCACGTGGAGCGGCCGAACGGCCGAGGGCCATCCGCCGATTGGCGCGCTGATCGCGGCCACGCACGGCCCCAATCTCCCGATGCCGCTGATTGGTTACGGCGGTTACCTCGACACGCAGGGCGTGACCAATGCGGTGCCGCTCGGTGACGGCGGTCTCCTGCACAACCTCGCGCACCCCTCTCGACCGGATCCGACGGGCTCGGAGGAAAACTACTTCGGCCATCCGGACGTTCCTGGAATCGTCCAGCGAGAGCAACAGCTTCGACTGCTCCGGCTTCAGGGTAAGCAACGGCTGCCGCGAATCTGGGATGGGCAGAACGAGCTCATGCTGGCTCGACTCGGCCAGGATGACCTCAAGCGAGTCTCCGAATCACTCCCGGACGACTTCTCGAACAATCAGCTCGAGCGCCAAATCCAGGTTGCACTGGCCGCGTATCAGGCGGGCCTTTCGGTCAGCGTCAGCGTCAGCCGCGGCGGCTTCGACACCCATGGCAACCACGACGGCAACCACCTGCCGCGACTCATCGATTTCGTCAACGGCGCCAACTTTGCGATGCAGGAAGCGGAGCGAATGGGCATCGCCGACAAGGTCGCGGTCGTGATGGGCTCGGACTTCGGTCGAACGCCGGGGTACAACAACGGCAACGGCAAAGACCATTGGCCGATCAGCAGCATGATGATGATGGGCCCCGGTATTCCAGGTAACCGCGTCATCGGCGGAACCGACGATCGCCACGGTCTCCAGCTGATCGATCCGGTGACCTTGCTGCCGACCGGCGCGCCGGACACAGCCGAAGGCGCCAGGCTCTCGATCGCCCACGTACACCGCGCGTTGCGCAATCTGTCGGGCGTTCCCAACGACTTCAAAGCGGCGTTCCCGCTTGCGGGCGAAGACCTGCCGATCTTCGGCTAGGTCAGCGACCAGAGTACCAGCGAGTGCAACGACGTCGACCCTGAGTCGTCAGAACGCAGCGCCGCCTCCGATTCGCAGGCCCCAGACCTGACGGTCGTCGAAGGAAAAACCGTACGGATTGTCGAGGTTGATGTTGAGGCGTATCGCGCCGAAGGCGTTGTCGTTTCCGAACCGCAAATACGGCTCGACCGCGAGCTGTGTGTTCGCCGGTCTGAATTTGGGGATCAGTACCAAGCTGAATCTCGAGCCGACGCGAAGCCAGTCTGTAGCCTGATAGCCCATCATGCCGACCATCTGCATGATGAAGTCGGTCTTCGAGCTCCGATTACTTCTGTTGTCGATTTTTATCAAGGCGCCGGTGTCCACGTAGGCACCCCAGAGAAACCCGCTCGGCTTGCGTCGTTCGAACGCGATCGGGATGATGACGCTCACAGTATGAACATCCCAAATCCAGAAGTTGGTGTTGCCTCGAACGGCGGCCGCGAGCGTGTACGCGGATTGCTGGACGTTCTGATCATTCAAGTCGCTGGTGATCGTTGCGACCGGAATCGTCACGCCGAGCCCGGCACGATACGAGAACTGATTTTTCTTGCCCTGATAGTGGAAGGCCACATACGGATTGCCAGAACGAAAAGCGTTCTGCGGATCGCCATCTTCAACATCGAGATTTACGTACGACATTCCCCAGAGGACTTGCATGATGAAACTATACGCAAGCTGAAGCCTCATCTCGATGAGTGGGCTAACCACGATCGAGCGCTCGTCTCCCTCTAGCTTTCCGCCGAACACCGCGACCTCACCAAGGATATGAAACCGCTGGGTATGGGCTTTGTTTCCTTCGTCGAGGCTATAGGGCTCGTCCGGGAACGCGCGCGCCTGACCGGGCGCCAACCAAAGCGCAGCAGCAACCAATAAACCAGCAACTCCCCAACCACGAAGCAAAGACATCATTCATCCCCTAGGAAGAAAAGACCCCCTTTTCTTCTTCACTTCACTATAGACAGCACGCGACGCTAGGGCTCGCATTCCGTCGCCAACGGAACCCCGCATTCGCCGGTGTTCGTTCGTTCAGGGTTGGACGGCGACGTAGGATCCGACGGTTCAAGAAGGGAGTTCTTTCGTGCTCAGTCGAGGAGGCGGAAGGTGACCTTGTCGAGCTCGCCCCCTTCGAAGGGGAAGTGATCCTGGTAGAGGGTCGAGACGGGGGTTCCGTTGTCTATGCCCACGTCGAACGGTTCGGAGAGGGAGAAGGTGGCGTTGTGGGTTTGGGGCATGTCGACGTCGCCGACCTTTTTGTCGTTGATGAAGAGCTCGCCGCTGCCTGCGAAGTTCCCCGCGTGGGTGAACTTGAAGCTCACCTTGGTTTCGCCCTTCTTTAGCGGTGGCGACTTGATGATGTAGTGCACGCCGTCGAGGAAGTTGTAGTCGTAGTAGACCCGTCGGTTCTTGATGAACATCGTGTAGCCACCGGTGAAGCCGCCACAGGCGACGATGACGCCTCGTTCCTTGCCTGTGACGTTGATCACAGTCTCGATGGCATGGGAGCGGCCCTTGATCGGCGGGGACGCCTTCTCGGCAATGCGGGTCGCGCCAGGTGCATAGAACGTGAACTCTGTCATCCCTTTGAAGAGCCTGTCCTGCTGCTTCGAGATGCGAGCGATCATGTCGTCGTAGAGCGGGTACACGTTGTACTTCTCGGCTTGCTCATCGAAGAGCTGCTGCAACTCGGCGAGTTTCTCCGGGTGTTCTGCAGCGAGATCCTTCGAGCCGCTGAAGTCCTTAGCTACGTGGTAGAGCTCCCACTTGTCGCCATCGAAAGGGGAGGTCGAGTTGAGCTCCCAGGGCATTCGGTTGCCGTGGAGGGTCACGGCCTTCCAGCCATCCGCCCAAACGGAGCGATTGCCAAACATTTCGTAGTACTGGACTTTCTTCGCATTCGGCGCGTCGGCGTCGTTGAAGGAGTACCGCATGCTGACCCCGTCCATGGGTCGTTGCTCGATCCCGTCGATTTCGTCCGGCACATCGAGACCGATGACATCGAGCAAGGTCGGGGCGATGTCTGAGATATGATGATATTGATCGCGAATCTCGCCCTTCGCTTCAATGCCCTCCGGCCAGTGAACGATCAGTGCGTCCTGAATCCCGCCGCGATGGACGGACTGCTTGAAGTAGCGGAATGGTGTGTTGCCAGCCATCGCCCAGCCCGCGTGGTAGTGCGGGTAGGTGTTGCGATTGCCCCAGGTTTCATAGCGCTTCCAGTTCGCGTCGAAGTCGGTTTGCCTGCCGTTCAGCACATAGGTCTCGTTGAACGTGCCCGCGAGACCACCTTCTCCGCTCGCGCCATTGTCGGAAGTGACCATGATAATCGTGTTGTCGAGCTCGCCGACTCGGTCGAGCGTCTGCAGAATTCGCCCGATCTCCATGTCGAGGTGTTCGAGCTGTGCGGCAAACACCTCCATCTGCCGGGCGTAGAGCTTCTTTTCTTTCGGATTCAGGGAATCCCATGCGGGGATCGCGTCGGGACGCGAAGTGAGCTCGGTATCTTGGGGCACGACGCCAAGTAGCTTTTGCCGCTCGAGGATCAGCCTTCGAGCCTCGTCCCAGCCCATGTCGAACTTGCCCCGCCACTTACGAAGGTACGCCTTGGGCGCTTGGTGAGGTGAGTGCATTCCGCCTGGTGCCAGAAACACCATGAAGGGGCGGTCCTTGGGTGCCGTGGACAGGTGACCGGTGATGTAGTCGATGGCCTTGTCGGCGAGGTCGGTAGAGTTGTGGTAGTCCTTTCCTTTGGCGAGCCAAGGTTCGACCGGCGCATGGTCTTCGAACATCACCGTGCGGTACTGATCGGCATCCGCCGCCATGAAGCCGTAGTAGTGCTGGAAGCCCTCGCCGCTGGGCCAACGATTGAACGGGCCAACTTGGGACACCTCGTAGAGCGGTGTGTGATCCCACTTGCCGAGCGCGTAGTTCACGTAACCGTTCATCTCCATGATCTTCGCAACCGACTTCGCGTCGTCCGGGATGATCGCGTTGTACCCGGGGAAGCCCATCGCGGTCAGTGAGTGCGAGCCGAGTCCGATGGAGTGGGGGTTCCGGCCGGCCATGATTGAAGCGCGCGACGGGGAGCAAAGCGCCGTCGTATGAAAGTTGTTGTAGCGAAGGCCGCCTTCGGCGAGCCGGTCGATGTTCGGGGTGTTCGTGAGACCGCCGAAGCTGCTGACCTGTGCGAAGCCGGTGTCGTCGAGAAGGATGAGAACCACGTTCGGCGCCTTGTCTGGCGCGGGCTTGTAGGTCGGAGGCCACCATTCCTCGGAATCCGCGTAGCGCTTCGCGATCTTGCCCTTGAAGTTCAGGGGTGAAGTCGGATCATCGGAAACGGCGGCGGTCGCCAAGTGGGGTTCGACAGCATCGGAGGGCTTCGGATACGCCGTAGGGGGAGCAGCCTTATCGCAGGCTGCCAAAGAAACGAAAACGAATGTTAGTGACGCGAGCAGAGAAACGGTCGGCTTGTGCATCGGCAAAGTCTTGGCGATCTTGCCGTTCGGTCAACCGGAGTTTTCGCGCCGTTGGTCGGGTTGACTCGTGAGCGCGACGTCCAGATCCTCGTACCGATGAAGTAGTCTTGCGGGTAAAGGAAACCGAGAAAGCTCGTGCTGTTCGGGGATGCCCAACCAAACCTCGTGCTGTTTCGCAAGGCTCGAGATGCCCGCGATGAGCTCACGCGCCTCGCCGGGCTCACAATCGCGCGCGATGCTCAAGAGGACCAAGCTCGCCCCGCTCTGCTCTGCGGCCTCTGCGATTTCCTTTAGAGGCACGTGGGTGCCCAGATAAATCGGCTCGAAGCCACGTCCTGCGGCCATGAATGCGCCGATGATGGCGCCGAACTCGTGCAGGTGACGGGGAGGCGTCGCCACGATGATTCGCGGAGCCCCGCTGGCCGGTTGTTCGTGGCGCATGAGAGTCCCAAGTAGGCTGCGAAGCTGCCCAGAGATGATGTGCTCATGGGCAATTCGAAGCTGGTCGGCCTTCCACGCCTCGCCGACCCGACGCATCAGCGGAACGATGACCTCGAGGGTCAGGGTCATCGGAGGTAGAATCGCTGCGGTTCGAGTGAGAATCGACTCCGCGCGTCGCACGTCGTACTCGAAGATCGCCCTTAGGTAGTCTTCGACGATCGCCGCGCAGAGGGACACCTGGCTTCCGATATCGGCGCTCGATTCCCCGATGAGTCGCCGAAGCTCGTGATCCGAAAGCTGGACGATCTGACCGATGGAATGCCCGAGCTCGGTGGCGCGGCGCAGGAGTAGCAGGCGTCGCACGTGAGCGCCGCTGTATCTGCGCTTGTTCCCGTCCGTCCGGTCCGGAGCAACTGCGCTGTAGCGACGCTCCCAAACGCGAATCGTATCCGCCGATAGGCCGGTCAATCGTGAAACGACCCTCATGGGATACAGGCCGTTCATTTCTTGCACGTTGCTCGTCATGATGAAATCGGCACAGGAACGAATACCCACGACCGTGGATCACGCTGAATCGGGTGACGATGGATGTGGTGGTGGTGGTGATTCATCTTGCATGCTGCTGCAGCGAGTACCCGCCCTGCACCGCGAGAAGTGAGGCCGCCCGCCCGAGCGCAGGCGGCCTCTAGTTGATGGTTAGGAGGAGGGGATGAGAACTGTATCGATGACGTGGATGACTCCGTTGGAGGCCATGACGTCGGTCGCAATGACCATGGCGTCGTTGACCATGACGCCCGAATCGCCAGCGCTGATCTGGACGGACTGGCCCTCGACCGTGTCAGCCGAAGAAAGATTCACAACGTCGGCGGCGAGGACTTCGCCGGCTACGACGTGATATTTCAAAATGGCTGCGAGCTTGGCTTTGTTTTCTGGAAGCAGAAGATTGTCCAGCGTTCCGGCGGGGAGCTTTGCAAATGCCTCGTCGTTCGGCGCAAAGACGGTGAACGGTCCGGGGCTTTGCAGTGTCTCGACGAGGTCCGCGGCTTTGATCGCTGCGACGAGCGTGTTGAACTGTCCGGCCCCTGCCGCGACGGCTACGATGTCCCCTTGAGTAGCCGCTGCGGCAGCGGCAGTCGCCGTGCTCGGCGCGTCCTTCGCGCAGCCGGCGAAGGCCATCGCGGCTAGGGCGGTAAGCAGAATTGACTTGGTTCGCATGAGTTTTTCCTCCAATAAGTTGTTCTGATGCGCTTCTGTTTACCTACTGTCTAAGTTTTGCGCGTCAATACCTAGACAGAGAAGTACGGAACTTGATTCTTGCCAGAAGTGCAGAAATGGAACATGTTCTAGTGGAACACGTTCTAGTTGGCCGGCGCTTCCTCCGGTCCTCGCGCGACGATAAGTGGAGCATCCAATGACCAACGAAACGAAGACGGAACCTTGGGCGGGTTTTGCCAGAGGCTGGTTCTTGCTCATGTTCTCCGACGAGCTCGAGCCCGGCCAGGTCGTGCCGCTCAAGCGCTTCGGCCAGGAGCTGGTGTTGTTTCGAACAGCGTCGGGCGAGGCCAAGGTTCTCGATGCGTACTGCCCACACATGGGCGCGCACCTCGGACACGGTGGCAAGATCGTCGGCGAAGCGATCGTCTGCCCGTTTCACGCTTGGAAGTTCGATGGCGCCGGGAAGTGCATCGAAATCCCGTACGCCAAGCGCATTCCACCGAAGGCCGGCCTAACGTGCTGGCCAGTGCTCGAGCGCAACGGGATGATTTTCGTCTGGCACGATCGTGAAAAGAGCCAGCCCGATTGGGAGATTCCCGTGCTCGACGAATGGGAAGACCCGGAGTTCCTTCCTTGGCGCTACGCGAAGCTTCAGATCAAGACACCACCGCTCGCCATTGCCGAAAACCTCGCCGACGCCGGTCACTTCATTCCGGTGCACAACACGCACCCGGTGCCCGGCTCTTTCAGCAACACCTACACCGATCACATCGGCCAGCAGAAAATCAAAGCGGTCGCCTACCCCGTACACGGGGGCAAGGATGAGTTCGAGTCTACAGCGACCTATTACGGACCCGCGTATCAAGTCACGAAGATGTTCGGCAAGGGGCTCGGCGTGATCATCAACGCGCATACGCCAATCGACGAGGAAAACGTGATGCTGCGGTTTGGGGTATCGATGAAAACTACCAAGGGCATGACCGACGAGCTCATCGAACACTTCATCGACAACATGCGTGACGGCTATCTGCAGGATGTGCAGATCTGGGAAAACAAGATCTACCTCGACCGTCCCATGCTGTGCGACGGCGACGGTCCCATCGGCGAGTTCCGCCGCTGGTACGCGCAGTTTTACACGCCACGCAACGAGGCGGCCGACGCTGCCGAATAGGAGACCACGAATGGGCAACAAACCGCGTTTCTGCATCCCACGCTACCCGCGAGGATGGTTCCAAGTGGCCTACTCCGATGAGATCAAGCCGGGCGAGGTCAAGCCACTCAAGTACTTCGGCGTCGAGCTGGTCATGTTCCGCACCGAAAGCGGCGAGGTCAACGTGCTCGACGCGTTCTGCCCGCACATGGGCGCTCACCTAGGTCACGGCGGCAAGGTCGAAGGCGACGGCATCGTCTGCCCATTTCACGCTTGGAAGTTCAACGGCTCAGGCAAGTGCACCCACGTGCCCTATGCGGAGCACCTTCCGCGCAAGGCCAACATCACAGCTTGGCCCGTTCACGAGGTCAACGGTGTCATCATGGTCTGGCACGACATCGAGGGGAAAGAGCCGCAGTGGGAGATTCCCGTGATCCCGGAGTGGGACAACGATGCGTGGACTCCGTATTGGCGACAGCACTGGAAGCTCCGATCCCACAACCAGGACATGTGCGAGAACGTCGTCGACAAGGCACACTTCCGCTATGTGCATGGCATGAACATCGTGCCGCAGCCCCACACGATGGAGCTCGAGTACCCGCACATCAAGATGATCACGGACACGATCTACGAAACGCCGCAGGGCGAGGTGAAAGGCGAGCTCGATGTCGAGGTCCACGGCTTTGGCTTCTCGGTGAGCCGCTTTCGGGGCATCGTCGAGACCACGAACATGGCTTCGGTCACGCCGATTGACGATGAATTCTGCGACGTTCGCTTCTCATTCACCGTCAAAAAGCTCGGTGGCGCCGATATCACCGCAGGGGTTGGCAAAGCCTTCACCAAGGAGATCGCGCGGCAACTCGAGGAGGACACCCCGATTTGGGAGAACAAGACCTTCCTCGAGCGGCCCATGCTCTGCGAAGGGGATGGGCCGGTCGCCGAATTCCGCAAGTGGTGCAAGCACTTCTACCCAGACTGGTACCACAAGCAGGCGCAAGAAGAGTATGATGGCCTCAAGGAGGTGAGCAAGCCGCTCACACTGGCGGAGCGCCGCAAGCGGCTTGTCGCAGCATAAATGGAGAGCGGTTCCGACACAGCCATGCTCGCGACCCCGGACGAAATCAGAGCCCGCATCCGAAGCGAGCATGCACAAATCTCCGCACAGCTCGCGCGGGTCGAGGCACTGACAGAGCGCGTCGACCACGGCGACGACGAGTCGGTGATCGCGCTACGGGACGAGCTCCAACAACTCGGCGCGATGTTGGTCGAGCATTTGCATTACGAGGAGTACCAACTCCCTTCGCTTGCCGAGGCAGGCAAAGCCGACCAGGTCGCCGAAGACATGCGTCGCGAGCATCGAGCGCAGCGCAAGCTTTTCGATCGTATCATTCGCGAGCTCGACGAAACGGCCGTTGGCTCGAAGCTGGTCATCGGCGTGCGTGAGCTTTCGCGCGCCATCCGGGATGACATGGAGTACGAAGAAAGGGAACTGTTGAATAGACCCTGAGGTGGGAGCAGGCCTATGAAGATCATGTACAACCCTTCGACTTGCAATCACTACGGCGTC
>CAMYJN010000019.1 GCA_947258625.1 uncultured Polyangiaceae bacterium
GGTCCAGGTTTCATCGGTCATCGAAGACAGCTCGTAGGGACTGACGCCCAAAAGCCTCGTGAGCAGCGCGCGCCGGACCGCGCCGGAGTCGCCCGGCATCAGGGCCGCTTCGAGCACGGCTCTCAGCTCCGAAGCGATCTCGGTCCCAAGCACCGTCGAGCCGCCATCGAGCGAGGTCGGGATTTGGAGTGCGCGCAGCGCAGCGGTCACTTCGATCGCCTGCGTGTTGCTGCGGCACAGCACTGCGACGTCGTCGGCGACCACGGGGCGCCCGTCGATTCGAGCGTCGGAATGCAACAGCAGTGCGATCTCGTTCGCGACGATCGGTGCAACCGCCTCGGCGAGCGTACCCGTGAGCTGGTCCTCCCCGACGAAGACCACTTCCAAGCCGGGGTCGAGACTCAAACGGTCCTTCGCTTCGTGCGCGACCGCCTCTTCGAAGTCGATGTCCTCGAGCGCGAACGCAGGCTTCCTCCGGGAGAACAAAGCGTTCACCCCCTCGACGACCGCAGGGTCGGAGCGCCAGTTGGTCTTCAGCGTGTGCTTCCGCTCGCCGACGTCAGCCGACGCACCGATGTAGGAAAACACGTCCGCCCCGCGAAACGAGTAGATGGCTTGCTTCGGGTCGCCGACGTAGACCGCCGCGCCCTCGCCATAGATCGCCCGGAAGATCCCGTACTGCACCGAATCGGTGTCTTGAAATTCATCGACGAGCGCGAGCGGATACGCCTTTGAAATCTTCGCGATGACCTCGTCGCGATTGGACGCAGCGCTGCCTGTCAGCGAGGGATGCAACGGCACGTAGACCGCCGTCAGCAAGTCGTCGAATGTGAAGACTGCGGTTTCGTCCCGGCGCTTGCGCGACGCGCTCCGGGCGCGCTCGATGAAGCGCAGCTGCACCTCGAACACCGCATAGTCGAGCATCGGGACGAGCGCTTCGTGGGCGTCCCAAAGGCTGCGGCAAGCTTCGAAAAACTCGTGCGCCGGCTCCTCGCGGCCCTTCTTCATCGTCATCTTGCCCTGCGCGAGCCGCAACAAGCATGTTGGCGGGTACGCAAAACGCGCCTCCCCGAAAAAGTCGTCGAGCTCTGGAATCCAGGTCTTCGGGATGCTTCTGAGGTTGTACTTCTGCCGGTTGAAGTTTTCGTTCTGAAGGAGGATTTCGCAGATCTGCGCTCGCTCCGCGGTCCAGAGATCCGCCGCGCGGCGACGCAGCTCCAACCAGTTCGCAACGATGTCCTCGTTCGCTTCTCGCGGTTCGGGACCCAGGATCTCCGTACCCGGCATCACGGCGACGGTGGCGAGCTGCGCTAGATGATCCGGCCCGACTTTGGCTTCGCTCAGGGCATGCAGCAGCCATTCGCCTTGGTCGTAGAGCTCGCTCGCCCAAAAATCGACGGCGAGCTCCGAGTGCAGGGCGCCCGCGTCCTCGGAGACTTCGAGGTCGAAATCGATTCCAAACTCTAGTGGGTACTCCTGGAGCAGCCGCTGGCAGAACCCGTGGATCGTCAGGATGGCGGCCTGGTCCATCTTTCCGATGGCATTTCGGAGGCGACGTTCGGCCTCGTTTCGGCCCAGGCGTTCGACCGCAGCGCCGACGACCTCGCTGAGCGCATCCGCTTGCTCCTCTGATGGATCCAACAGCGCAAGCGCCTCTGCGATTCGTTTGCGTGCGCGGACCCGGAGCTCGGCCGTCGCTGCCTTCGTATAGGTGACCACCAAAATCTGCTCGGGCGCGAGCCCGAGCTCGAGTATGGCGCGAACGAAGTACGTCGTGATCGCGTAGGTCTTGCCCGTGCCGGCGCTTGCCTCGACGAGCGTCGGCGCGTCGAGTGGCACGAGCTCGGGACGCACCGCGGTCATGACTCGCTCCGATGCTCGATGAGCGGCCCGAACACGGTGACTGCGGCTCGCTCAAAGGCTTGCGCCCAGCGCTCATCGGCGAACGGGTCAAACGAACCGAAGGCGTAGCCCAGGCGCGCGTCCCTGCCGCAGAGTTTTCGCCATTCGTCCCTTGCCGCTTTCAAGGCTGTGGATGGGTTTTCTGGGTCACGCTTTTCGGCGAAGATTCGCGAAGCGGTTTCAAGCAAGGGAATGGGTCCTTCGAGGCAATCTCGATAGATCGCGAGCAGCGTGTCGAGCACGTGCCCAGGTTCTTCGAGCGGCGCAAAAGAGACGAGGCTCGCTCGCTGGTTTTCGCCGCGAAGCACGAGATTCGTCGGGCGCATCGTTCGGGTGGCCGCTTGCAAGAGCAGGTGTTCGATCCAAGCCGCCAGCTCTGCTTTGCGCCCGGCCTTCGTGAAACGCTTCACGAGGCGCTGATTGGGAAACAGGCCGTCCACGCGACCTTCTAAGACGAGCCCGCCGACCTCGAACGAGAGAAGCTCCGACCGGGCTGCCGCATCGTCTTGCAGCCTGTCGGCCCGTGCGGTCACAGCGTCGATCTCCCGCGTCAGCGCCCGCCGTTGAAGGGCGCCCCAGGTTCCATCCGGGAACTCGGGCGCGGCTCCGAGGTATTCGCGAAGGCCGGCGTCGCGAAGGCCGGCACGAAGGGCTGCGTTTCCAACCACGGCGGCGTCGAGCGGCGAGATCTGCGTCACCGCGCTCGTCGGCTCGTAGAGCTCCAACCCTCGAAAATCGGCCAGCAAGACCCTGTCGATGAACGAGGCAATCGGGTTCCAAAGCCAGGCGGCGAGCTCACCTGTCGATACGACGGGGTCCGGTTCGCCGACCTCGGCTCGAAGCTCCACACTTGCGCGCTCGGCGGGCGCCTCACCGAGTGCTTCGGCGATTCGCAGATACCGCGGCGAGCTGCTCTGAAACGGCGCTCTGCCGTCGAAATAGGAAGCGTCGAAGGCATGTCGAGGATGCGTGGTTGGTTCGATCAGCGGCGCCCCATCCGGACCCTGGTAGTAGCGGTTGACCGTCTCGCGAAGCTCCCACAGCAGCGGTGACGGACTCGCGCCGTCTCGCGAACCCGACGAAGGGGCCCCATACGTGACGATGAGGCGGTCACGCGCGCAAAGAATCGCCTGCAGGAATGCATGACGGTCGTCGTTGCGTTTGTTCCGGTCGCCCGGGCGCGGCGAATCTCGCGTCACATCGAAGCTCAGGCGCTTGTCCGCGCGGGGAAACGACTCTTCGTTCATTCCGACGACGCAGACGAGTCGAAACGGCACCGGCCGCATGGGAACGAGCTCCGCGATGGTCACACCACGACGCATGAATCCCACCGCTGGGGTGTCTCTCAGCAGCAGCCCCTCGAGCTCCCGGCGTATGGTTTTCAGCGGCAGGGCGCCGTCGTATCCGCTCTCCTCGGCCGACTCTTTCAAGCCGTGGAGCGCTTCCCGCACGACACGCACCGCGGCGCTCCATTCATCATCCTCCGAGAAGAGCGACGCGCAAAGCCCTGCGAGCAGCTCAGCCCAGTCGCCGATGCTGTGCGCCTGGCGCGCCTCGCGTCGCACCTCGAAAAGCGTCTCGCCGAGACGAGACAAGCGCGCCACCAGCGCGGCGTCCTCGAGCGATGGCGCCCCCCGCGGGAGCAGGCCTTCGAAGACTCCGGTGTCCTCCGGGGGCGACGCGAACCCCAAGAACAGCCTGGCAAAACCCGCTCGCCAGGTGTGCAGAGGCTCGGCGGGAAACTCGAGCTCGGCGCGGTGCTCGGCGTCGACGCCCCAGCGGATGCCCGCAGCCGCGAGCAGCTCGGTGAGCCGCGCTCGTTCGTCCGGGCTGAAGCGAAAGTCCTCTCGCATCGATTCGGCGTCGATAAGCCGCAGTAGATCGAGAACCGAGAATCTCGAGTCGAGCACATCGAGCACCGCCGTGAAGTCGTCATAAAAACGCGCGTCGTCCCGTGTCAGGCGGTCGTGGACTTCGTAGGGAATGCGATGTGGCCCTTCCTGCCCGAACACCGCTCGAAAGACCGGCGCGTAGGTCTCCAGGTCCGGCGCCATGACGACGATGTCTTCGGGCAGCAGCGTAGGGTCGTCCTCGAGTGCGCCTTGAACGGCTTCGTAGACGACCTGCGCCTCCCGCATCGGGCCGGTGCACGCATGGAGGGTAATCGAGGAATCCCAAGCTTCGTGGACGGGTCGCTCCGCCGGCGGAGGTGGGCTTCGAAACTCGAACAGGTCGGCCTGCAGCGAGCGCAGCAGGTTCGTTCGCACCGGTGGCTGGTAGGCCTCCGTCTGGCCGCCAAGCTCCTGGTCGATCGAGAGCAGGACTTGCTGGAAGTCACGGCTCAAGCGTCCGACGTTCGATAGAAACGCATGTCCGTCGGCCGAGGCCTGCTCCTCGTGCGAAAGCAGCACGTCCCCCAGGTATTCCGGGGAGGGTTCCAGAACATAGAGCGTCGTGGGGACCGAGCGCGAGAAGGCGTTGAAGAACTGAAGGAACAGCGGCGGGATGGTTTCGAGCGCAAACACGTGAAGGCGTTCAAAGCTCAGCGCGCTTGCGTCGAGGTCGTTTCGGAGCGTGGGCAGCGCCTCTTGAATGCGCGAGGCGAGGTCGTGCGGCCCCAGTGCCCGCGCGACGCGATGCCAGAGCTCCGGCTGCCAGCCCGGGGATCGCTCGTCCGCCCACTTGAACAGCACGTCCGGGCGATACACGACGTAGTCGTCGTACACGTTAGAGAGACCGGCCGCGAAGCGAAGCACGCGATCGGGGTGCGCTTCAGCTCCCAAATACGGAAGCAGCTCTTCCGGCGCAGACTCCTGGAGCAAGCGCGCTATCGTCCATTTGAGGCGATCGGGGGAATACGCAGGAGCCTCATCGGATCGTCCGATCGCTCGTTCGAGCACCTCTTCGATCAGCGCGCGCGGGAAGGGAAACGAAGGATTTCCCCAGACGCCCAGCCGCTCGGCGAGCGCGAGGGTCAACCAACGCTCCATGCCCCGGCTCTGAACGACGATGACCTCGTTCTTGAAAGGCCCGAGGGGCTTCTCGCGAATCAGCGATGCGAGCGCGTCTGCGAGGTTCTCGGTTCGGTTGCTGCGGATGAGCTCCATGCGCTCAACGAGTCGTGAACTTTCGTTCGAGGTTCTTCATACCTCTGCGGAGCGCCACTTGAAACAGCTTTGTGCCCGCCCATGCCTTGAGCGGGTTACTCGCGAGCCGACCGTACGCCAACCAGCAAATCACCGTGCCGCCGTCGGGATGCGGCTCGCAGGTCATCACGCCGAGGTGGTCGAAGCACAGCCCCAAGAACGCCTCGTCATTGGCGGAGTAAGCGAGCAGGCGCGGCGCTTCGTACGCCTTCACCCGCTCCCGAACCAGCGTCGAGCCCGCGCTCTTGATGACGCGAACCGCCCCGACCTGGCCGGGCGCTTCGGCCTCGCTGTTGTCGGTCCAGCTCTTCTTGACGCCGATGATCCATTCGCTCGATCGATCGAAGTTGCTTATGTAGTTGAAGAGCTCCTGCTGCGTGACGTCGAGTCGCTTGGTCGTTTCGAACAGAAGCGGTTGATCGCTGAGGCGTGCGCCTGTTTCCTTGGCGTACACAGTGAAGTCCGAGAAGGCGCTCATCACGCGAGTCTTACCGCTCCGGGTCGAAGTTCAAGGCTCAAGAGAGCCTGTTGCGGTAGTCTTCGTATCCAAAGCGGCGCTGGACGCGGTAGGAGTCGTCCCGCGGGTCATAGAGCGCAATCGATGGGAGCCGAACGCCGTTGAACGTCGTGGTCTTGACCATCGTGTAGTGCGCCATGTCCTCGAAAACGAGCCGGTCTCCGACCTTAAGCGGCTCGGCAAAGGAGTACTCCCCAATCACGTCGCCGGCCAAGCAGGTCAGTCCACCGAGCCGGTAGCTGTGCGCCAGCTTTCCCGGCTCCGAGGCATCTCGAATCTCTGGACGGTACGGCATTTCCAGCACATCGGGCATGTGCGCCGTCGCGGAGGTGTCGAGGATGGCGATCTGACCATCGTTCTCGATGAGGTCGAGCACCGTTGCGACAAGCACGCCGGTGTTCAACCCAATCGCTTCCCCCGGCTCGAGGTAGACATCGACCCGGTGTTCTCGCTTGAACTCCCGAATCAAGTCGATGAGCAGCGCAACGTCGTAGTCGGGCTTGGTGATGTGATGGCCACCGCCGAAGTTCACCCATTTCGCGTCGTCCAGCCAATATGCAAATTCGTCTTCGATGACGGCGAGCGTACGTTGAAGCGCATCCGCACCGAGCTCACAAAGCGTATGGAAGTGCAGGCCGTCGATGCCCCGAAGGTTGGCTTTCATCAGAGATTTTTTGGTGGCGCCGAGGCGTGACCGGGCCGCGCAGGGATCATAGATGGCCACGTCGACTTCGGAGTGCTCCGGATTGATGCGCAGCCCGAAGCTCGTGTCTGAAGCGTGCTCGCCGATGACCGCGCGAAAGCGATCGACCTGTGAAGGCGAGTTGAAGACGACGTGGTCGGAGTAGCGAATCGACTCACGAAGCGACGCCTCGTCGAACGCGGGGCAATAGGTATGGACCTGCTTGCCGAGCTCGTCGTGGCCGAGTCGCGCCTCGTCCGGGCCGCTCGCCGACACGCCATCGAGGTACTTCCCCACCAGCGGGAACGTCGACCAGGTGGCGAAGCCCTTCAGGGCGAGCAAGATCCTGCAGTCTGCCGCGCGCTGAGCGTGCGCCAAGAGCTCCAAATTGCTCTCCAGGGCAGCGAGGTCGATCACGTAGGCCGGTGAATCGACGCGGCTCAGATCGAGCTGGGCGCAGGGGAGCACTACATCTCCTTGACGTGCCAGGGGAGGCCACGCCGGCCGAGCTCTTCGAGAAAGGGCTCCGGGTCGAACTGCTCGACATTGAACACGCCCTTGCCGCGCCACTGGCCAGTGAGCACCATCTTGGCGCCGACCATCGTCGGAACGCCGGTCGTGTACGAGACCGCCTGCGCACGAACTTCCTTCCAGGATTCTTCGTGGTCGCAGACGTTGTAAATGAATACCTTTTTTGGTTCACCGTTTTTCCGGCCTTCGATCAAGCAGCCGATGCTCGTTTTCCCCGTGTAGTTCTCACCGAGGGTCGAAGGGTCGGGCAGCAGGGCTTTCAAGAACTGAATCGGTATGATCTTCCGGCCCTCGTACGCAATCGGTTCGATGCTCGTCATGCCGACATTCTGAAGCACGCGGAGATGCGTGATGTATTCGTCCCCGAAGGTCATCCAAAAACGAATGCGCTTGAGGCCGTCGATGTGTTTCACCAGGGACTCCAGCTCTTCGTGGTAGAGCAGGTACGCCTTGCGTTCGCCGACCGCCGGGAAGTCGAACATTCGCGACTGCGACATCGCATCGATCTCGACCCATTCCCCATTTTCCCAATAGCGGCCGCGCTGAGTGATCTCGCGGATGTTGATCTCCGGGTTGAAGTTGGTCGCGAAGGGGTGACCGTGGTCGCCGCCGTTACAGTCGAGGATGTCGATGTAATCGATCTCGTCGAACAGCTTCTTCTGGGCATATGCGCAGAAGATGTTGGTCACCCCGGGGTCGAAGCCCGAGCCCAGCAGGCCCATGATTCCGGCAGATTCAAATCGGTCCTGATAGGCCCATTGCCACTTGTATTCGAACTTCGCCTTGTCCGGCGGCTCGTAGTTGGCCGTGTCGAGATAGTCCACGCCGGCCTCGAGGCAGGCGTCCATCAAAGGCAGGTCCTGGTAGGGAAGCGCGACGTTGATCAGCAGGTCCGGCTGCACGCGTTTGATCAGTGCCACGGTTTGTGCGACGTCGTCGGCATCAACTTGGGCGATTTCGATTTCACGGCCGCGCAGGTCTCGGACCTGCTTTTGAATCTTCTCGCAGCGCGACAGGGTTCGGCTCGCGAGCACGATCTCGGAGAACGTGTGGCTGTCTTCTGCGCACTTGTGGGTGACGACGCCGCCGACTCCACCTGCACCAATGATCAACACCTTGCTCATCGAATCCTCCGCCCCGAGCCAAATGGTCTCGCCTCCCGCGGTTCGAGGTGTGACGTCGACGTACGCGATTTGCAAGCCAAGCCGCGTGACTTTCGAGGATCCTTGTGTTTACCTCAGCCACCTGACGAGGGAAGGGCGCAGCCGTTCTAATGCAGCACGCGATAATTGGATTGGACGTCGGGTCCACCACCGTGAAAGCGGTCGTCGTCGACCCGGAAACCAAGGACATCGTCTGGAGTGACTACCAGCGTCACCACACCAAGCAGGCGGAGTGTGTCCTCGACTTCATGGTGCGCATCGGGCAGGTCCTCGCGGAGCTCGGCTGCGACGACGTTCGCGCGTTCATCACCGGGTCGGGCGCCAAGCCGCTCGAGGGCCCACTAGGCGCGAAGTTCGTTCAAGAAGTGAACTCGGTCACGCTGGCGGTCGAGACGCTGCACCCCGATGCAGGCTCCGTCGTCGAGCTCGGCGGCCAAGACGCGAAAATCATCATCTTTAAAGAGAACAAGCAGACAGGCGACAAGTCCGCAATCGCCTCGATGAACGACAAGTGCGCCTCGGGCACCGGCGCCACCATCGACAAGTGCATGATCAAAGTTGGCATGCCGTCCGAGGAGACACTGAACCTCCACTTCGACGACTCCCATCTGCACCACGTTGCGGCCAAGTGCGGCGTGTTTGCCGAAACCGACATCGTCAACCTCGTCAAGACGGGCATTCCCTCCGATGAAATCATGTGCTCACTCGCCGACGCGATCGTCATGCAGAATCTGTCGGTTCTCACGCGCGGCAATACGCTTCGCCACAAGGTCTTGCTCCTTGGTGGGCCGAACACGTTCCTTCCCTTCCTACAAGAGTGCTGGCGAAAGCGTATTCCGGAGACCTGGGACGAGCGCGGCTACGACTACCCAAAGGACGTGCCGATCGAAGAGCTGATTTCGGTGCCCGAGAACGCCGCCCTCTACGCGGCATACGGTGCGGTCATGTACGGCATGCACGAGCCCGCAGGTGTAGGCGTCTACGTGAGCCTCGACGGCCTCCGCCGTTACATCACCGAGGGTCGCAAAGAGCGCCTCGGTGAAAGCGCCGGGCCGCCGCTGGCGCGTGATGAATTAGAGCTCGAGCAGTTCCTGGGGGCCTATCACGTTCCGATGTTCGTCGAGCCAGAGCCCAAGAGCAAAACCGTGCGCGTCGTCATCGGCCTCGATGGTGGGAGCACTTCCTCGAAAGCCGTGCTGCTGAGCGAGGAGGGTGAAGTACTGATGAAGGCGTACGCCCTTTCCAAGGGTAACCCCATTCAGGACAGCAAGGAGCTCCTGGGCGAGCTTCGCGGCCGGATGCGCGCCAAGGGCATCGAGCTCGACGTGCTCGGTTTCGGCGCAACCGGCTATGCAGCTGACGTCCTCGAAGAGTGCGTCTGCGCTGACGTGAACATCGTCGAAACGGTGGCGCACATGATGAGCGCCACGCATTATTTCGGCGACGTCGACGTGATTTGCGACATCGGTGGCCAGGACATCAAGGTCCTGTTCATGGAGAACGGCGACATCAAGACGTTCAAGCTCTCGAACCAATGTTCAGCGGGCAACGGTATGCTCCTGCAGGCGATGGCCGACCAGTTCGGTTTGCCCGTCACCGAGTACGCCGAGAACGCATTCCAAGCCGATCTGGCGCCCAAGTTCAGCTACGGCTGCGCGGTTTTCCTCGACACCGATCGAGTGAACTTCCAAAAAGAAGGCTTCAGCAAGGAAGAGCTGCTGGCCGGCCTGGCGCAGGTTCTCCCGAAGAACGTCTGGCAATACGTGGTTGGCGTCCCGCGCATGGCTGCACTCGGGCGAAAGTTCGTGCTCCAGGGCGGCACGCAGTACAACATGGCCGCGGTCAAAGCGCAGGTCGACTACATCAAGGAGCGCGTACCGAACGCCGAAGTCTACGTGCATCCGCACAGCGGCGAGGCCGGCGCCATCGGTGCTGCCATGGAAACGCTGCGTATCGTCAAGCGCCGAGGGAAGACTACGTTCATCGGCTTGGATGCGGCGATCGACCTCGACTACAAAACGACCAACGACGACACCACCACCTGTCACTTCTGTGCCAACAACTGCTCTCGCACGTTCATCGATGCGTTCCGCCCCGATGGCACGACCAGCCGCTACATCAGCGGCTTCTCTTGTGAAAAGGGGATGGTCGAATCCAAAGAGGCGATGGAGAGCATCGTCAAAGAGCGCCGAAGGGTCATGAAGGAGTTCCCGAATCTCGTGAATTACGAGGGCCTCAAGGCGTTCAAGCGAATGGCCGGTATTCAGCCCATGCCGGAGGCCGGGACGCCTATCGAAGACGTCAAAGTCGAGCGCAAGTTCTTCGGCTCCATCGAACGCAGCAAGTACATGCGCACCTTCGACCGTTCGTCCGAGCAGGCCGCTGAGAAGAGGTCGAAGTGGCGCGTCGGCATCCCGCGCGTGCTCAACATGTACTCGACCGCGCCGTTTTTCCGGACCTATTTCGAAGTGCTAGGCGTGCGGCCCAAGAACATCGTCTTCAGTGACCCGAGCTCCGAAGAGATGTTTGCAGAGGGCGGCAAGTACGGCTCGGTCGACCCCTGCTATCCGTCCAAGGTCGCCCAGGCGCACTTCCACCAGCTCTTTTTTCACAAGCACGAGCAGAACCCCTTCGACGCGATCTTCTTCCCCATTCTCACGCACGTTCCCTCGTTCGTGACCGGCGCGGTCGATTACGCGAGCTGTCCCATCGTAGCCGGGACCCCGGATGTCATGAAGGCTGCGTTCACGAAGGAGCAGGACTACTTCGCGAATCGCGGCATCGAGTATCTCGCGCCGGCCTTCAGCTTTGCGGAGCCCACCCTTCTCAAGCGCGACATGTTCGACGCCTTCAGCGAGGTCTTGGGCATCACTGAAGACGAGAGCAACTTTGCCGTCGCGGAGGCGCTAGCGGCGCTCGACCGCTTTAATCAGGACTTACAAGACAAGGGCAAGGCGGTCCTCGATCAGGTCGAGTACGACGACAAGGTCGCGATTCTCGTGCTCGGGCGTCCGTATCACAACGACCCGGGCCTCCACCATGGCATCCCGGACGAGTTTCAGGTTCTCGGCTACCCCATCCTCAGCATCAGCTCGATCCCCAAGGACCGCGACTGGCTCCAGCGTTTCTACGGCGAGGGTGAAGACGTCCTCAGCGTCAACGACGTCTGGCCGGAAAACTATTCGTCCAACTCGGCCCAAAAGATTTGGGCTGCCAAGTTCGCATCGCGGCATCCCAACGTGGCGATCCTCGATCTCAGCAGCTTCAAGTGCGGCCATGACGCGCCCACCTACGGCATCATCGATAGCATCGTTGCCAAAAGCGGCGTTCCGTCGTCGTCGCTTCACGACATTGACGCCAACAAGCCTGGTGGCTCGATCAAGATTCGGGTCAAGACTTACGCGCACTCGCTCAAGCTCCGCGAGGAGCATCTCGAAGACCTCGCCTCACGCAGAGATGAGCTGCAGCGTCGCATCGACGAGAAGCGGCTAGAGCTCTTGCGCATGAAGCACGATCAGCTTGCCAAGAACCGGCGCGCTGACCTCGGGCTCGAGCGTCAGATTCACGAGCTTGCAGAGAAGGTCAACCGATATCGCATCGAAGCGGCAAAGTCCGAGGAGGACGGGACTTCATCGGGTGAAGCGTTGGAAAGTTTGGTTCGCCTCGGGAAGAAGACCAGGGACGGTACCGTCGTCCGGGTGTGAAAGGGTTAGTCATGGCTGATGGTTTTGAAGTCGACATCGACAAAGAGCTTGCCGCATTCGAAGCCGAAGAGCGGGCACGGCTAGGGCTCGAAGACAATCGAGAGCAGTGGACCGACTCGATGATCGATCCCTTCTTTACGGCGAGAGAGCGCGCGACTGTCACGATTCTGAACGGCGGCCTCACCATGGCCCACGACGAGTTCGTCGCCTCGGCGCTCAAGGGCATTGGCTATAACACCCGCCCGATGGAATGCGCGGATGTGGCGTCGCTCCGATACGGCAAAGAGTTCGGCAACAAGGCGCAGTGCAATCCCACCTACTTCACAGTCGGAAACCTGGTCAAAGAGCTCACGCGCCTGCGCGATGAAGAGGGGATGTCGCCCCAGGAGATCATCGATCAATACATCTATTTGACCGCCGGCGCCTGCGGCCCGTGCCGGTTCGGCATGTACGTCACCGAGTACCGTAAGGCGCTCCGCGACGCTGGCTTCGATGGCTTCCGCGTCGTGCTCTTCCAGCAGCAGTCCGGCTTCAAGCAGGCCACCGGCGAAGAAGTCGGCCTCGCGCTCAACCCAACGTTTTTCATGGCGCTTGCCCGCGGCCTGTTCGCCGGCGATGTGCTCAACCTGCTGAGCTACCGCGTTCGCCCATACGAGGTCGTCGAGGGCGCGACCGATCTCGCCATGGCCCAGGTGAAAGGCGAGGTTCGCGAAGCCCTCGAGCAGAACGGCAGTGTCCTTCGCGCTCTGTGGCACGGCCGAAAGCATCTTGCGGCGGTCGAAGTCGATCGTCTCCTCGCAAAGCCGAAGGTCGCCATCATCGGAGAGTTCTGGGCGATGACGACCGAGGGAGACGGGAACTACCACCTCCAGCGATTCGTCGAATCCGAGGGCGGCGAAAACGACATTCAGACCCTGGTCAACTGGCTGCTCTACAC
>CAMYJN010000020.1 GCA_947258625.1 uncultured Polyangiaceae bacterium
ATGGCAGTGACGCCGTGCGCAGTCCCTTGGACAAGTACCGCGCGCCCGGTGACCCGCCTTTTGCCGGTGACTGATGTAGAGATTTACTTTCACTTGGACAAATCTAGCCTGCAGGTGCGCAGTTCCCGGAGAGCTGCCGTTTTGCCCTTCACGAACTCTCTTAGCCCGTCGGGATGACGATGAGCGCCAAATTTCGCGGTACTAGATATTATGTCGCGTGGAGCGTCGCGCGGACAGCGCGTTTGAATTTACTATCTGCCCCCAGCTGGCAACCTCGTGCTCGTCGACTCGGCATCTTGGTACGAGGATGGCAAACCGCGACTTCTCACCACCCCGACGAAGAAGATCCGCACGGTCTCGGGGCCTGACGTGCGCCTTGACCAGTTTGTGATTACCTCCGATTCGCTACGGGTGTTTCTCCTCGACCGGGGCCTCTACGATCTCTCTTTGTGGGCCGCTCGCGTCCAAAGTGTCGACCTTCGTTTCGTCCCGACGAACATCAACATCACCCCCGATGACGAGCATCTTCTGCTACGAGAAGACGCGACGACGATGTGGGTATTTCGCATCACCGATCAAGAGCTCGTTCATTCGATGAAGGTTCCTGGCAGTTGATGGGATCAATAGCCAAGTCCGCCCCGTCTTAACGGTGGTATAAGCGCTCAGATGAAGCGCGCCCTATTGATTGTCGCCGGGGTTGTTTTGGTCTTGGTGACCTTACTCGCATCGCTCGCGCCGGCTATCGTCGATCGCGCGTTGAATCGGGTGCTCCACGCCCCGCCATACACAGTAAGCGCCGAAGCCGAGAAGCTCTATCGCGACCTGTTCGTCGTCGACCTGCACGGCGACCCCCTGCTTTGGGACCGTGATCTCAACGAGCGCCTCGATCATGGTGCGATCGACGTTCCGCGGTTGATAGAGGGCAATGTCGGGATTCAATGCTTCTTCATCGTGAGCAAGTCGCCCTACGGCCAGAACATCGACCGGACGGAGGACAGCTCCGATTCGATCACCGCTCTCGGTATCCTTCAGGGCTGGCCTCCGAAGACGTGGGGCAGCTTTCTCGAGCGCGCGCTCTTTCAGGCGGGGCGGCTCGACCAAACCGCTGAACGTTCGGGAGGCCGCCTGACTGTCATCGAATCAAAGGGCGATCTTCGACGATACCGCGACGCCCGTTCCAGCAACACCGACCAGACCGCGGGAATTCTAGGCGTCGAGGGGGCGCACGTCCTCGAAGGCGACGTCAAGAATGTCGGTACGCTGTTCGACGCGGGGGTGCGCATCATTGCCCCGACTCATTTCTTCGATAACGAGGTCGGTGGCTCGGCGCACGGAGTGGAAAAAGGCGGGCTCACCGAGCTTGGCCGTCGGATGATTGCCGACATGGAGGCGCGCGGAATCTTACTCGACCTCGCGCACGCATCGCCCGCGGTGTTTCGCGATGCCCTCGCGATCACAACGCGGCCCGTCGTCGTTTCGCACACCGGGGTCCGGGGAACCTGCGACAACAACCGCAACCTCAGCGATGAACAGATCAAGGGGATCGCGGCCACGGGTGGGGTCATCGGGATCGGCTATTGGAACGCCGCCGTGTGCGGCGAAGATGCCGCCGCGATCGCACGCGCGATCCGGTACACGGTCGATCTCGTGGGGACCGATCATGTATCGCTTGGTTCGGACTTTGATGGGGCGGTGCCGGTGCCTTTTGACACGACAGGCCTGGCGCTGATTGCACAAGCCTTGCTCGAAGATGGCTTCACCAAAGAAGAGATCCGCGGCATCATGGGCGAGAACGCAATGCGGATCTTCGAGCAAATCCTGCCCGAGTAGGCCAGATTCGGCTGGTCCGACGACAGACGTCACGTAACGCCCACGTAGGCGTATGGTCCCTGAGAGCCACGCTTTCGTTCCCCCACGTTGGGTGTTCGTCGCCGACCGCCACCTCTTTTTTGCGGGCTTCTTCGTCCCCCATCGAGTGTTCGTGCGGAGCTTCTTCAACACCTTCCACTTCAGCGGTGACCCGACGCGAGGCGCAAGCTTGGCGACGCGCGACCGAGGGCCTCTTAGCCCATCGGGATGACGATGAGCGCCGAATTTCGCGGTACTAGATTTTATGTCGCGTGGAGCGTCGCGCGGACAGGGCGTTTGAATTTACTATCTGCTGAGACCCGCAAGAAGGTCGCCTACCACGAGGGCGGGCACGCGTTGGTGTCGCAGCTGCTGCCGCTCACCGACAAGGTTCACAAGGTCAGCATCATTCCTACCTCGAAGGGCGCGCTCGGCTACACGATGGAAATGCCCGAAGAGGATCGCTACCTCATGTCGAAGCCCGCGCTCGAACAGCGCCTCGCGGTGATGCTTGGAGGACGCGTAGCCGAGTTGCGGATCTTCAAGGAGACGTCCACCGGGGCTTCGAACGACCTTGAACGCGCCACCCTCATCGCGAGGCGCATGGTCACCGAGCTCGGCATGTCGGACAAGCTTGGTCCGGTGCGCTACGTCGGCCCCGCAGGGCTCGGGTACCTCGGAAGCCAGGCCTCCGCGCTGAGCCTGAGCCCCGAGACCGAACGAATGATCGACGAGGAGATCCGCCGCATCCTGGAGGAAGCGCAGAAGGAAGCGATGGCAATCGTCTCCGAAAACGAGCCCGCGTTGCATGAGATCGCCCGCGTGCTTCAGGACCAAGAGGTCATCGATGGTGAGACCGTTGGGCGGATCGTCGCCGAGCAGCGCTCTCCGAGCTAGACATCCAAAGAGAACCATCCACCTCGTCCTCGCTATGCGGGAACGAGGACCAGGAACTCCGGGTGGTCTTTGAGGCCTTGCACCACGACGCCCTCGAAAGCCGGAACGTCGTCCGCCCGATATCGATAAACCGCGTTGCCCAAACGGCTGGCGACGAAGAGCGACCCCTCGGAGTCGAGGGCCATACCTGAAGGAGCGTCGAGATTGTCGGCCTGGAGCCACGGGCGGAAGTCGAGGCTGCCCCCCGTCGCCCTCCATATCGCGTTGTCGTCTTTGCAGCTGAGGTAGAGGGTGGGTTCCGCAGCGACGCCGACGAGATGAGTCGGAGAAGGCAGGCATCCCGCGTGCTCGATCACATTGCCCTCGTCATCCATCCGCAGCACACGCCCGTTTCCGCCCGTGCCTTCGTCCACGACCAGAAGGTGCCCGGAGTTTTCGAAATGCACGTCGCGAACCGTCTGCAGACCCACCGGCAGGTTGTGTTTTCGAGCGAACCGGGCGGACGCCACGAAGGTGCCGGGTGCTAGCTTCGACGCGCCGCTCGAGGCCGCCAATCTTGGCGGAAGCGGCATGGGCGCTCCGGGCTTCCCCTCGGTCGCGTTGGGACCCCAATAGCGCAGCACCAAGTTCGTGTCCTGAGCGGAGACGTACAAATCTCCGCTCGACGAGAACGCGATGTGGAAGGGATGGACGAGGCCAGGATTGCTCTTGGCGTCGATCTCCGCGAACACATCGATGAAGGCGTGTCGGCCGCGATCGTCGCGAGCTCCGGAGAACCGCAGCACTTGGCTGTAGTTCTGGAAGGCGTTGACCACGTAAAGGTTGCCATCGGGTCCCAAATCGAATCCCCGAAGCTCGCGCAGGTTCACCTTTTTCGGAAGGCTGCGTTTGTCGAGCACTTTCCCAATCTTGGAGCCGTCTGCCCCGTAGGCGTGGATGTTGTTCCAATTGCCAGCGCCTGTGCCGCCATGAAAGCTGAGGTAAAAAGAGAGCTGGCTGGATTTGTTCACTACGAGGACTCCTCTGCTTCCTCCGCGCATTGGATACAAAGCGTTGCGTAGGGTAGCGCTTTGAGCCGAGCCACGGCGATGGGTTCTTCGCATTCCGTGCAGAGGCCGTAGTCACCGGCGTCGAGGCGCGCTAAGGCTTTGTTGACCTGGTCGAGCTCGGTGGCGCCTTGGGCGTCCAGGTCATCACGGATGTCGGAGACCTCCCAAAGCTGCGCGTTGTCGTTCTGCCCCTCGGCCACCTCTTGCCGCTCTATGGCCTGGGTCCCGCCAACCCGCTTTACGAGCTCCGCCCGCTTGGCGAGCAAGCTCTTCCTAACTTCGTCTTCATTGCTCATCGCTGTGCACTCCGTCGCCGCGAACCTACTCCGGGCACACGGGACAGATCAAGACGAGAGATCGGAGCGCATGCTCTCTTGTACCACCTACTTTGACGACCTACAGTCAGCGCTGTGGAAAGCATTCTCTTCTATGGCATCGCAGGGTTGGCTTTTTTGTTCTCGTTCGGCGTCCGCGAGCATTTGAAGTCGACCTACAAGCGCTGGAGTCAGATTCGCAACTCGACCGGCAGGCCCGGGGGGCAGGTCGCGCGAATGATCCTCGACGCCAATCAACTCCAGGCCGTGCCGGTCGAGCCCGTGCCGGGGAACCTCACCGATCACTACGATCCACGTCACAAGCGACTGCGCCTCGCCGCGGACAACTTCGTCGGCAACAGCGTGGCCGCCATGGCGGTGGCCGCGCACGAGTGCGGGCACGCATTGCAGGATGCCGATGGATATCGGCTGATGGAGTTTCGTACCGCCATGGTCCCCATCGCCAACGCCGGCGCCCGTTTTGGGTTGCCGCTCGCCATTTTTGGATCGCTCTATGGCTCGATGACAATGGTGCAGCTCGGAACTCTGGGCTACCTCGCCGCAATCTTGCTCACGTTTCTGACACTTCCAGTTGAATTCAACGCAAGCAAGCGCGCGCTGGCGCAGCTCGACCGACTTGGACTGATCACAGCCGACGGACGCGAGGGCGCAGAGAAGGTGCTTCGGGCAGCAGCGATGACCTATGTCGCAGGCGTAGCATCATCGGCCTGGTATCTGCTGTATCTGGTCTTTGCGGGGGGCAGGTCTCTATTCAGAAGACCCAAGCCACCGCTACCGCCGGCGCTTTGAGCGGAACTTGCGTCGACACAGAAGGCTGACTCTCAGAACCTGATCGACGCCGAGATCCGGAGACATTTCGTTAGAAATAGTAGACGCCACCTAGCGCGACGTCGATGTCGTGGGCGACGACAGGGTCGGTGGGGACGTACGCGTAGTCGAACCCAAGCTCGAGCCCCCAACGCTCTGTGAAGTGATAGCTCCCGCCGATCGTTGCGCCGACGCCGAATGAGACGACGTTCTTGTGGCCTTCCTCCTCGGCGCGCTCCGCATTGAAAACTCGGATGTTGAAGGCGAGGATGGCGCCAATGTAGCCCTCCTAGGGTCCCTTCACGAAGAGTCCCTCCAAGGTCACCTCGAATGGTGATTCGAAGGTATCTCCGGAGAAAACGAAGGGCTTCGAGAGCTCGATCGCAAGATGGTCCTCGATCAGGTCCCATTGGTACGCGATCTCGAAACCGCCGAAGTTTTCCTGCGTCTCGAGCGGCTCTCCCGTCGTCGCCGAGGTGCGCTCACGAAGGAATTGATGGGCGTAGAGCCCCGAGAGGCGAATGCTATTGAGCCGGTCCCGCGACTTCAGGGTGCTCGCGATATCCTGAACTGCGCGTGCGGTCTGTTGCGCCGGGTCGGTACTGTAAGCCGTGGCGAGGGTAGGGCCGAGGCCCATGCCAATGACGGCGCCGAGCACGATGCCAACGGTGAGGGTCGTGAGGTCTCGTTTCATGCTTACTCTTTTATCCGGGATCTCCTCAGTCTAACCGGCCGGCGCGTGGGATCGCGTTCCACGAATGTCGGGAGACTGCAACAATTGCTGATCGAGTGAAGCGCCTTACGCAAACTCGAGAGCGCCGACGTTGTCGATTTGCAACACTGAAAGCGGAGGCGCGGGACACCCCCCATGGAAGTAGCCAGACACGATTCACTGGCGGACCAGCTCCTCGAGCTGCACGCCTTAGAAGAAGCACGCATCGCGGCCGAAGCAGAGGCCCGGGTAGAGGCTGAGCTCGAAGCGAGGCGGAGCGAAGAGGCCGCGGCGAAACGAAGACGGGAAGCCGAGGAAGAAGCACGACGGCAAGCCGAGGAGCAAGCCTTGGCCGAGGCACGGGCTCAGCAGGAAGCCGAAGAACGACGCGCACTTCAGGTCCTCGAAGCCGAGCTTCGCACGAAACTCGAACGACAAGCTCAGGCCCACGTGACGGAGCTCGAGCAGCAATTGGAACGGCGAACCGAGGCAGCGGTCAAGAGCGCGGTCGACAAGACCAAGGTTCGCTCGCACTGGTTGATGGCCGGCGTGATCGCCGTCGTCCTGGCCGCGCTTGGCGCGTATGGGTTCGTCATCAAGCCCGTGATGGAAAGCCAAGAGCTCGAAATCGCGCGCATGCAACGAGAGATGGCAGTGCTTCACCAAGAAAAGGCGCGTCTTCAGCAGGACGTCGACGAATTGCAGGGCGATCTCGAGAGCCTGCAGCTCGAACAGAGAGAGATGAAACAGCTTCCGCCGGCTCAAATGCGGCCGAGACAGAGGCCCGCAGCCAAACGCGCACCCGAGCGGCCGCGTCTAGAGAAGCCCCGCTGCAACGAGAACGACCCACTCTGCGGAATCCAGCCTACCGGCGGCCCAAGGTGATCAACCCCTCAGCAGTGCTTTGGCCGCGAACGCCTCGGCCTCGCGCCCTCAGCTCTCGCCTGAGTACGTGGATCGCCTGAGTGACGGCCGCGGGGCCCTGCAATGCCGCTTCCTCGAGAACGCCTCGAGCTCGCTCTTCATTCTGATCAGGCCATAAGCCGTCTAGTCGCAAGAGCGACTCCGCTTCTTCGACCCAGTCCGCCAGATCCATGAGGCCGATCGTATCAGAGCGAAGATCTTGGGAGAAGGGTCAAGGAGCTCTTCGGCCCAGGCAGACAACCAGGGTAGGGTGCCCTGGTTATGCGAGCGCTAGGGATCGTCGGTTTGCCGCTCAAACGCCCCCACGTCGCACAGCGTCCCTCGAGCTCGGCCTAGTGCCTACGGCTGCACCTCAAACGCGCCGACGTCCGCTCAGCGCGAGACGACTTCGAGCGCCGCCCCTGTGTTCTGTCCCCGCATTATGAGCTCCCAGCGGCCAGGCTCCTCGCCCTGCGGAATGGTCACCGTACAAGACCAAACTCCTTCGTAGATATCTCCCGAGCTGGGGCTGTTGATGAAGCACCAATGGGCTCGACCTGAAGGACTCCTGAACGAGAAATTCCAGCGATCGACTCCCGAGGGATGGGTGAGTGCCGCTTCGCACACGACGTTCGCAGGGGCGGTCGTGACGTCGACCAGCTTCGGATTGAAGTCGAATTCGACTACCTCCGGTGGGAAAGAGCGAGCATTGACCAGGCACATACTCGGAGAAACCGCAAGGGGACAGATCGAGTTCGGATAATCGAAGTCGGGCAGCCGGCACACAACGTCGCCCGTTATGCGCCGGGCCCCCACATGCAGGCGATCGTATGACCAGCTACCGAAGATCTCCCAAGCCGCACCGTCCGCATCCGAGAACTCGATACGGAACGAATCCCGCTCCTCGTCAATCGGGATTTCGTTTACCAGGTCGGTCGTTACGCTTACAGAAGCCGCGCACTCGTCACCCATGTCGGTGCGACCGTCGGTCCACTCGATTTCGAGGAAGTGCGCCTGCGACTCATCCTCTCCGATGTTGCATTTGGTGCTGGCCTCTAGCGCGGTGCAGTCTTCGTTGACATAGACGCAAGCTCGATAAGGCAACGCAACGTCAGGCCAAAACGTTCCGTACAACCCCGGCTGTGGAGTTGCCGCCCCGCCGCCGACGCCCTGCCCGCCGCAGTTACCAGGCCATGGATCGCCACCGGCTCCCCCTGGACCGCCCGTGCCGCCCGTGCCACCCGTGCCTCCGGTCCCGCCGCAGTCCGCGGCGAAGAAGACGCCGAGCACGACTACCACGGCTGAAACAACTATGAACAAGTGCCGGCGCATCGGTCATTCCTCCACGGTAAACGTCAGCGGCACACGGACGAGGTCGCGGTCGAGCCAATATTGATGGTACCGCGTGTAGTAGAGATGGGGGGTGCGCCCCGGGCGCTCGAAGTTCGTGGTGGCGTCATCGTGGTCGATGACGGACGGATAGCCGGGCGGATTGCTGGTGCACGCCCTTTCGGTGATTAGCTGGACGTCGCTCCAATGGACAAGGTCGGATGAGAGCGAGAAGTGCCACCCGCACACCCCGGCATTCCATTCGCTCACCAACATGTACCGCTCGAGATAGGTGTTGTACGTAAGGCTGTCCGTGACGTGCATGAGTGGACCCGCAGGCGTTTGGAGCACCGCGCACACTTCCGTCGGAGTCCCCGTCACGTAGGGACTCGTCATCGGCAGATTGAAACCGCTTCCATCCCAGGCACGCCAGCTTGCTGGGTCGTCGAGGGTCTTGGTGCGCATCACGCATGCGCCCCCGAACCAATCCTGCAGGTAGAGAACCACCCGGAAGAGGGCGTAGTAGTAGCCTCCGGGGCCATGCACGATATTGGAGGGCGCGAGATAGCCGGTCACATACCAACGATTGGGAGGGAAGTCCGGAGGTGGCGGAACCCAGACGTCCGGCGCCGGTGCAACGACGTGGGCCGGTGCTCCCGGCTTCGCGAAGCTGTGGGCGCTGTCGGTAGACACCGCATGCGTGATGGAGTTGTACCAACAGGGATTGAGCGGACCTCCGCAGGGGGGCGCGTCCACAGGGTGAAACTCGTTGTGGATGAGCACGTGCCATCTCGTCCCTTCCCGATAGGGCGACCACAGCCACTCATTGTTTTCGTAGGATTCCGCGGTGGGGAGGTTCGCGGACTGGTGCGCGGGGTGGCAATCACCCTCTAGGCTATCGAAATCAGGTCCGCGGAGCAGGTAGTTGCTCTGTTCGTGGATGGCGAAGAGAACCAACTCGCCGTCTTCGGCACGTACGACCTTCGCAGGGCTGTCCGAAATGTCGAACTCGTCGCAGCGATCCGTCGACCAGTCAAAAACGATTTCCGTTGCGCCAATATCGACGCTCACCGGCACGAAGTTACAGACCCCCTCGTAGCATTCGCCGCGACCGGCAGAGCACGCGTTTCCATCGCGGACAGACGCGTGCTCACACAGACTACTCGACGGTTCGCACATGTCTGTCGTGCATTCATTCCTGTCGTCACAGTCCTCGACGCTTTCGCATCTGGGCATGCCGCCGGTTCCACCATCACCGCCCGTCCCACCGCTGCCTGCGACACCGCCGGTTCCACCGTCGCCGCCCGCACCGCCGCCCCCGGAGCCCCCTACGCCACCGTTGCCTCCACTCCCACCAGTGCCCGTCGTCTCACTGCATCCAACCAAGGGCATCACCCCCAGCGCGCAGACACATAGCAATCCGAATACGTACCGCATGAGGAACCTCCTCGGCTTCACTGGCAACGTGGGGTCGCCGGAGCGCACCGCGCTATACGTATTTCTTTACTGAAGAGCCGATTGTGCGCGCAGGTTTTGCGTTTGGAGCGTGGGGGCGCAGCGGGTGCGTCGTGTGCAACAACTGCTTTTGTCGTTCGCTGCTCCTCGCGGAACTCAGCCAACAATAAGCCCGGTGATTCAATCGACAGCTCAAACAGAACGGGGAGCCACGGTGCAGCGCTGCGGAGTGAAAGCCTCCACCTTTCGGCCTAGACCTCCAATCGTTCCTTGATGTTTTGCATCGACATGTCGGCTTCTCGTTGGTTGCGCTTGAGCACCAGCTTCTCCGCGAGCTTCCCCAGGACAGGAACGGGAATGGTGTAGTCCACTTCCAAATCCAGCTTCGTCCCGCTCTCATGCGGTGCAAAGCTGAACGTGAAACTGCCCGAAAGCCCTCCTGTGCTCTCCGTGACAAAGCGTTCGTTCGGGACATACTCGAGAACCGTGGTCTCCCCCTGAAACGGAAGGCCGATCATCGTGTACTTCCAGTGATAGTGCTGACCCACACCAGACCCGACGATATTCGTGTGTTCCACCAGATTCACCATCCACTCAGGAGTGTTCATCGGGTTGGAGACGTACGCGAAGACCTTCTCGACAGATGCATTGATGTTGATGCTGTTCTTTACAATCGTCATGGCTTCACCCTCCTTTGTTGCGGGATCGTTCCCGCTCGTGTCTGCGCTAATCAGAACACGCAAGGGCAAACGGATCTATACGTAATTCTTTCCTTGCTCTGACGTCGGAGTACGTTCGCATCGATTGACTCCGCGCAAACGGTTGAACTAGAGCGCAGTACCATCGTCATTGCCGGGTAAGTGGTCGCCTACGGCTGCACCTCAAACGCCCCGACGTCGCACAGGGTTCCGCCCGTCTCGGGGCGTGGTTCACCACGCTGGTCTTCGGTCACCTCGCACGCCGCCTCGGGAATCTCGTCGATGGCAGCGCTGCCATCACCCAAGCCGCCGTCCCCGGGCTTATGCGTCATGGTCGGTCCACCGTTGTTGGCAAGTGGTCCAAGATTCAGCTCTGTTTCGGTGACGCCCGACTGGTTGCCTGTTTGGTCGAAGCCGCAGGTATTGCCTGGGCTTTCGATGTTGTAGCTCTCAGACATGTGCTCACAAGGAAATCGACCACGAGTGCGCCTTCGATTGGGGTGCCGTCCGGCTGCGTATTGGCATCCCGGCCGACGTCACGCTCACGACGAGCGTTACCAGGAGAAGCGCGTAACGTCGTCGCATGTGCCCTCGGGACAATCCGCGTCGGTGATGCAGGCGTTGCCAGCATTGGCTCCACCATCGCAGATTAGGTTGAAACATTGGCTCTGCTCTAGGCTGCATCCAAACAAGCCGGTCGCATCACGGATGGCCTGGCCAGTTCCCGCAAAGATGTAGTTGAACGTCTCCGACAACGCCGGATACCCGATATCCAGCAGGAGCTCGAGCCCCGGCTCGACCGCTAGGACTACACGAAAACTCTGGTCAATGCGGAAGGCGTCGCCGTCGAACCCGATGGTGCCTTCCACGACGAACGTGACCGGCAGCTCGGAGATATCCTCGCTGACCCAATCGGGGCCCAAGTCCAGTGCAATGCCTCCGTCGTAGGACGCTTCGAAACATCCAGCAGCCTCGCAATCGTTGCCCTCCTTGGGCACGAGGTACAGACATTGGTCCGCTGTGCCCCAAACGACACGGCCGATCCCTCCACCGTCAACTGTCATGAACAAATCGATCGAGCCGTTTGCAGAGTCAGGCCTTGCTTCAACGCAAGTGCCATCGGGACAATCCGTGTCGTCGGTGCAGGTGCTGCCGGCATTGGCTCCGCCGTTACAAGTCTTGAGGTAGTCGGGATCGAATTGTTCTTCATCCCACCCCGGACAGATGTAGTTGATCCGGACGGCGCATGTACCCGGATCGATGCCCGCGTCGGGATCCCCCGGACAGTCGGTGTCGTCGGCGCAGTCGCCGCCATCATTGGTTCCACCACTGCAGACCCCACCGAAAACGAGGTCGCTGCCGCACGTGCCGCCGGGGCAGTCAGCATCGTCGGTGCAGACGTTGCCGTTGTTGGATCCTCCTCTGCATGTTCTGGCGGTAGCGTTCTCGAGCTCCTGTTGGATATCTGTGATGACCTTGAGAATCTCCGCGAAAATCTCCGAGTCTTCGATCTCTCTGGCAGCGTCGGCGATCTCGTCGGCAACCGCCGCCATGATCTCGCTCGTGACTACAGCGGTGGGGTTGGCGTACGCTTCAAGCACCGGCTGAAGGTCAGGGGCTAGGGGTACATCGATGCCCGCCGTTCCACCGCTTCCACCGTCACCCGCCGTTCCGCCGCTTCCGGCATCGCCACCGCTTCCACCGTCGCCCGTTGTCTCACTGCACCCAACGAGCGGCATTACGCCCAGCGCGCAGGCGCATAAGAATCCGACTAAGTACCGCATGACAACCTCCTCTCCTGACCCGTTCTCAGAGGTCGCTGCCTCCGGTGCCACCGTTCCCTGCAGAGCCACCAGTGCCGGAGCCGCCCAGCCACTCATCGCACACTGCCTCCGTGACACAGTGTCCCAGCGTGAACGGCCCATCCGGTTGGCAACAGATCAGCGAGCCGGTGCACTCGTCGCCCTGAAAGCAGGTCATGACGCCCGAGTCACACCAGTATGGGTCGGCGGGGAAACCGCAATTGTTTGGGCACGTGTCGCACACGGCGCACTGGATTGCTCGCCCGACGAGGTGGGCGCCGTATGGGTAGAGATCGATGCAGCTAGCAGTACATTCGACAGTGGTGCAGCTCAGGTTGCAACCGAGGAAGTCCTGACACGACTGCGCGTTGCACTGGCACGGCCCCTCGCTCGCACACTCGGCGCACGCCTGGCATGTCGCTGAGTCGTAAGCGGCTTGAGTGCCGTCGTCACACTGCCCTGCGGTACCACCTGTGCCACCGTCGCCGCCTGTGCCACCGCCTCCGGCTGCACCACCGCTTCCGGCCGCGCCACCGTTTCCACCATCGCCCGAGGTCTCACCACACCCAACCAAGGGCACCAGTCCGAGCGCGCAGACAC